>JAQYWN010000042.1 GCA_029379265.1 Rhizonema sp. NSF051 | reverse complement strand
GTTAAAAAAGTCAAAAAAATGTGATTAAAATTACTCAATCCCTCGGATAATAACTCTACTCATCTGGCTGTTTTTCATGATTAATAGCTAGATTCAACAGCTGAGTAGCAAGACTGTAAAAATGACTTACTGGTGTAAACTATTGAGATTTTTGAGAAGGTGACAACTGGAACGATTTATTGTATTGTGGCGTCAACTCTGTTAGTGCAGGTTTAATCTAGACAACCTGTAAGAAGACAAGATCTCTTGTTAAACCCGCCTGCACATCAGTCATTTTTAATTACAAATGACATTAGACAGAGAATAAAAGACGATCCTCACGGAATATCTCAAAATTCTTTGTAGAAATGCTATATACCAGGTGAAAACTAGAAAATGACCTCTGTGATTTGCTTGAAAGCAAATCACAGAGGGTATCTACAATATAACGTCGGAACGGCAAGGCGAAATTGACAAACAGAAAATAGCACAGTCTATCGGCGGACAAGATACTATAACTAAAACAAGTTGATTCTGTGCAAATCCAACCTAAGTCTCGACTTAATGAAAGTAAAGTATTGATGCTAGGAGAAATCATGAAATCATTCGTTCGCTGGGGTACAACATTGGGTTTAGTGGGAAGTACTCTGTTGGCAACTGTATTTAGCGGAAACGCCCCAGTGCTAGCATTATCAGAACAACAAATCAAAGAAAAACTGGATTCAGTACCAGTATTTTTAATCACAAATCCCCAAGGCTTACCACTCAGTCGTCCTCTGCAAGCTCAAAACGGGCAAAAAGCCAGTGGTTCGGTGACAGGTGTTTATATGAGTCACCAAGAGGCGGAGGGTTTTATTAACCAACTGCGGAATCTCAAAGATAAGGATCCGAAATTGACAGAATTGGTAAAGAGCTTACAAGTGACAGCAGTGCCGCTTGGAGTCATTTATCAACAATTGAAACAAACCAAAAGCCAGCCAAATCACCTGGAATTTGCTTTCAAACCTTTAGACAAAGAAATGCAAGCGGCGTTGCAATTGCTACGTGCTAGTGGTAAACAGGTACAGCAATTTAGGAGTGTGCCTGTTTTCACTGTTAAATTTGGAGCTGATAAAGGTTATGTGTCAATTAAAGCAGGAAACCAAAAGCAGGAAATTATTCCTTTGTTTTTAAGCCAGCAAGATGCACAGGGTTTGTTGACGCAGGTGAAGCAAAAATTTCCTAATGCTGTTATGGATGTTGTTGACATGGACGGAGTCATTAAAGTATTCCAAGAGAAAAACGATCCATGGCTTAACCAAGTTGTTTTGGTACCAACCCAAGAAGATAGAGATTATATTAGGAAACTTCCTAAAAATCCTGCTACTCCCGCTACCCCCGCTCCGAAAAAATAACAGATTAGCACTCACTCATTAAGGTATGGCGGATAATCAACCAGAAATCGTTTCTGGTTTAAAACTTTGGCAATGGCGCAACCAGGCTTTAAAAGCTGCGATCGCAAATGATGTCTCACCGACTGAAGTAGATTGGTTACTACAAGAGGTAGCTGGATTAGACAGATTAGCATTGCGTTTGGAGTCTTTTAAAGAGTGGTCTCAAATTCAGCTTCAGTTTCCTCTAGAAAAATTAGAGGCACTGTGGCAGAGGCGTTTAAATGATCGTTTGCCAGTGCAATATATTACAGAAGTGACATACTGGCGAAAATTTAAGATCGCCGTTTCTCCTGCTGTTTTGATTCCCAGACCTGAAACAGAGTGCCTGATCGATCTGGCAGTTGCGGCTGCTTCCACAAGTGAGACAACTTTACACGGTAGCAGCCAGCCTTCCTTACAGCAAGGACATTGGGCTGATTTGGGAACTGGTAGTGGCGCGATCGCTTTGGGACTAGCAGATGCGTTTCCCCAAGCAACCATCCACGCTGTTGATTCCAGTCGCCAAGCTCTGGCGATCGCCATGACAAATGCCCATAATTGTGGTTTAGCAAAGCGTATTCAATTTTACCAAGGTTCTTGGTGGGAACCACTAGAATTCCTCACTGGACAGTTCAGTGGTATGGTATCCAACCCGCCTTATATCCCCACTAGTATCTTACCAACTCTACAATCAGAAGTGATTAACCACGAACCACATCTAGCCTTGGATGGTGGTTCTGACGGCTTAGAGTGCATTCGCCATTTGATAGAAATTTCCCCTATTTATTTACAAACAGGTGGGGTATGGCTCATTGAGATGATGGCCGGACAAGCAAATGCAGTGCGAGAAATGTTGCTTCAAGGAAATTATCGCAACATTCAAATTCACGCCGACTTAGCAGGCATCGAACGTTTTGCTCTTGCTTACAAGAGTTAAGAGGCGTAGGGGCAGGTTTTACCTATGAATATTAAATATGTCTATTGAGCGGATAAAACCTGCCCGTACAGGGCGTAGGGGCAGGTTTTACCTATGAATATTAAATATGTCTATTGCTCGGATAAAACCTGCCCGTACAGGGCGTAGGGGCAGGTTTATACCTATGAATATTAAATATGTCTATTGCTCGGATAAAACCTGCCCGTACAGGAGTTACAATTTTGATTCCTTACTCTTCACTTTGTAAAAATGGTGCAAGTTTCTCTTGGCTCACTTGTTGCTGGTGCTAAAGCTGGCAAATTAGTCAGCTTTCCTACAGATACTGTTCCCGCGCTTGCAGTTTTGCCAGAACAAGGAGAGTTAATCTTTGCGGCAAAGCAACGTAGTTACGAGAAACCTTTAATATTATTGGCTGCGCGTGCCTCACAACTCTGGTCATTCGTCACAGGTAACGAAGATGAATATAAAATTTGGCATAAAGTTGCTAATACGTACTGGCCGGGAGCGTTAACTTTAGTATTACCCGCATCAGCACAGGTACCAAAAGCATTATTTGGGATTTTACCTGTAACTGAACCAAGAACGGTTGGGATACGAGTCCCTGACTGTGCGATCGCCCAAAGCATTTTAGAACAAACAGGTCCTCTTGCCACCAGCAGTGCTAACTTGTCAGGTCAACCGCCGTTACAAACTATGTCAGAAATTGAGGCACAGTTCCCCAACGTTCTAACATTGGCAACAGAATCCAATAAAGAAATACAACAGAATAGTTCACCTTCCACCGTTGCCAAATGGACTGGGAAGAATTGGCAGATTTTGCGGCAAGGTGCAGTTAAGTTGGAGTAGAGATTTATTGCAATGTCGTTGGGAATTGAGAATGTTGTTATTTCCCATCACCCATTACTAGCCCCAACGAGCAACTTACGTTACCATTCTCTGGCATATTAGGAAGTAAGACATTTGAGTTTTTTACAGCCGAAATTTTCATGACGCCAATTCGATAAATATTTGCGACAGATACTTATGCGGAATGATGAACTGGCAATAATTTTTTAATCCCAAATCTAAAATCGAATGACTTTAATAAATTTCCCCAATCATAAAAAAGCCAAAGCCCTCAAACCAGGTAGCCGTCGTCCCGCTAAGGAACTGTGTAGCGAGTGTGGACTGTGTGATACATACTACGTTCACTATGTCAAGGAAGCTTGTGCTTTTATCAATCAGCAAATAGACAAACTTGAAGAACAGACGCACACCCGCTCTCGGAATCTTGACAACCCCAACGAACTCTACTTTGGTGTTCAGCAAGACATGATGGCTGCCCGGAAAACGGAACCAATTGCTGGTGCTCAATGGACAGGGATTGTGAGTAGTATTGCGATTGAAATGCTCAATCGCGGTATTGTTGAAGGTGTCGTCTGCGTACAAAATACTCAAGAAGACCGCTTTCAACCTCTACCTATTATCGCCACAACACCGGAGGAAATACTGGCAGCACGTGTAAATAAACCGACACTATCACCCAACCTTTCAATTTTAGAACAGGTGGAACAATCCGGTATGAAGCGGCTATTGGTGATCGGCGTTGGCTGTCAAATTCAAGCATTACGAGCTGTGGAAAAACAATTGGGCTTAGAAAAGCTCTACGTGTTGGGAACTCCGTGCGTAGATAATGTTACACGTGCCGGATTGCAAAAATTCTTGGAAACAACTAGCCGTTCACCTAACACGGTGGTGCATTATGAGTTCATGCAAGACTTCCGGGTTCACTTCAAACATGAGGATGGTTCAATAGAAACTGTGCCTTTCTTTGGACTGAAGACGAATAAACTGAAAGATGTTTTTGCTCCTTCGTGCATGAGTTGCTTTGACTATGTGAATTCTCTAGCAGATTTAGTCGTCGGCTACATGGGGGCACCTTTTGGTTGGCAATGGATTGTGGTCAGAAATGACTTAGGTCGGGAAATGCTAGAATTGGTAAAAGACCAACTAGAAACACAGCCTGTGATGTCAAAGGGCGATCGCAAAGCTGCTGTCCAACAAAGCATTCCCGCTTATGACAAAGGTGTCACCCTACCAATGTGGGCAGCAAAACTCATGGGGGTAGTGATTGAAAAAATTGGTCCCAAAGGTTTAGAATACGCTCGTTTCTCTATCGATTCTCACTTTACTCGCAATTACTTGTACATGAAGCGGAATTACGCGGAGAAATTAGAGGCGCACGTTCCAGAGTTTGCTAAGCGCATTGTTAAGCAATATAAGTTACCGGAATAATGCCTCAGGCGAAAATGCTTAGGCGTGAAAAAAGTCTCTTCTTCAACTCTTGTGTAAGATTTTATACTAAAAAAAGATTACCTCTAAGCGACGAGAAACTCAAGACACTTCGCGGCTAATCGGTAAAGTTACGGTAAACGTTGTGCCAACCTTAGGTTCACTACTGACTGCGATCGTTCCGCCATGTCTCTCAACAGCCTGTTTAACAATAGCCAGTCCCAATCCAGTGCCAGGAATTTTACCCACATTACTGGCACGATAAAAAGATTCAAACAGCCGTTTTTGATCTGTTGGAGAAATGCCGATGCCCTGATCTTGCACTTGAAAGATGACGGATGGCGATTGATATTGCAATTTCAGCTCAACAGTGCTGTCGGGTGCGGAGTATTTGATCGCATTAGATAAGAGATTGCTCAAAACGTTTTGCAGTAACACTTCATCCATTTGAAGTTCACTACATTCATCATCGCAGTCAAAATAAATAATATGACGATCGCCTATGCCTAATTTAATTTCTTCGATTAACTTACGGCAGAAAGGCTTGATCGCCACTGAAACAGCATGAGATGACAGATTCGCTTCCGATTTTCCCAGTAGCAAAACATCATCGAGCAAGCTAACCATACGCTTAACGGCAACCTGAATACGTTGAAAAAAGTCAGTTCGTTTTTCTGGCGGTAACTCGCGCTGTTCCAGCAAACGAGTGAAACCAGAAATGGTATTGAGTGGGTTGCGAAATTCATGGGAAACCATTGAGACAAAGCGCGATTTTAGTTCCCTGAGTTCGCGTTCTTGCAAGAGTGCAACTTGAAGCTCTAGTGATAAGCGCCGCGATCGCAGCAGCATTTCCACTCTTGCATGCAACTCTAGCTTTTCAAGCGGTTTTGTAATCAGTTCGTCAATAGTTTGCCACAAATGCCGTGTCAAGAGTTTAACGTCTGATTTCTGTGTAATGAGCAAAAAGGGCAAAAAAACGGGTTTGTCTTTTTGTTTTCTGGCTTGCACCCATTCCCAAAGCCGATCCAGTGCTTGACCATCAATCATGCACAAGTCAAACTGTTCATCTAAAAGCGGCACGGCTTTTCCTACCTGCACCACTGAGTCTGGCATCACAACCTCGTAGTATATTTTTAGCCACTCTGCCAAGAGGCGGCGATTTTCAGATTGATCTATAATAATTAAAATTCGATTCATCGCTCCTAACTTGCTCACCTTGCAATGCTGCCGCAAAAGTGTTTTACAGCTAAGGGCTGAATTAACAATAAGACAGGCAACCTGTTAAAGTTTATCATTTAAAAATTCCGGCACCCCAGTCAACAGGCCTCGAAGATGTGTGAGGGGTTTGCCGACTTTAATTCCGTAGCGAGTGATCTCAAATTCACGCAGAGTTTTTTCAAAATCGCTCATGCGCTTCTTCAAAACACCAATTGTTCGCCGCAGTTCACCTTGCATTTCTAAGTAGCGTAAAAATATAATTGTGTCTGCCAAGTAGCTAATCCCAATTTCTGTAGCTCGGAAATCCCCTGTAATCGTTTCCACCTCGTTGAGCAACAGCACTGCAACACCCATGTTTTGCAAATATTTGCACAGGGCATGAATGTGGCTTGTCAAATCTTTCCCACGCACCGAAAGCTGATAGCCGGACACGCTATCTATCATCACAATCCGCGCCTGTTTTTGCTCTACTTCCTGACGCACGAGATGAGCAAATTCATCGGGTGTATAGTGCAAAGGCTCTACTTGAACGACCGAGAGTGTTCCGCGCTCCTGCATTACATTAATCGGAATGTTAATCCCTTCAGCGCGGCGCAATAGCGTTTCCTTTCTTTCCTCAAAAGTGTAAATTACCGAATGTTCGCCCCGTCCGGCAGCCTCTTTCATAAACTGAAGTCCCAACGTGCTCTTACCCACACCACTGGCACCGCTGATAATGGTAATGGTGCTGCGCTCAATCCCACCGTGCAGCAACTCGTCGATTTCCGGAATCCCAGAGGAGATGCTTTCAGTCGTAAAAGCTTCTGCGAAGGCTTGTGGCATTAACCGGGGAAAGATCTGCATTCCTGTGCTGGTGAGGCGAATTGCATGATGGCCGTTTTGAAAGTCACTCCCCCGAAATTTGGATATACATAGCGTACGCTCATTGTGGCTGAAGTGTAGATTAAGTACCCCATCACTCATAAACTGTAAATCATCGTCAGGTGCTTCTCCACTGCTCTCTGAGGTAAATAGAACCGTCGTGTCTTGCTCCACTAAAAATCTTAGAAACGACAGCACTTGCTTGCGAAACTGAAAAGCATCAGTTGCAAGGTAGCGAAACTGCGTCATCGAATCAATAAAAATGCGGTGCGGCTTGAGGGTTTCTACCTGCTCGACAATTTGGCGGGTTATAGGTTCACGCTCTACCTCGGCAGGCGAGAAAATATCGTAAGTCTGAACCTGGGCGAAAAATTCGGGTGTGGGGCTCAGATCAAGAAAAGTGATGCTTTGTAGGTCAAATCCCAGCCCTTCGGCAGTTCGCCGCAGTTGTGTGACAGTTTCTCCCAGTGTAATGAATAAAACCCGTTCGCCTCTCTTGGCACCACTTGTTAAAAAATGCATTCCCAGTGTTGTTTTACCAACACCCGCTCCACCTCGGATTAAGTAAGTCCGACCCTGAATATAACCGCCATACAGAATTTCATCTAAGCCGGGAATTCCCGATGACATACGATTTTGGGACATTTGCCAACAGTCTTCCTTTTCCGATTAACTTAACTCACTCCCAGCATGGCTTGTTATTTCTGCTACACAGAGTTTCAATACTCCTGAGGAGTCAGAAAGTACACGCTGGTATGTATCGACCATTAGGATATCATTTAGCGATTACTGCCCGCAGCGCTCGTGTAAGATAAGTAATGCAATTTCTTCTCGAACTCTCCCTAAACGGCACCGAAAAGAGTAGCAATTATCCTGTTATTGTTTACGTGTATTTACGCTTTTCCTATGGCATTAATTGCAGCTTCGAGGGCGATCGCCACATGAGTCCAATGAGTGCCCCCTTGGCAATAAACGATATACGGTTCCCGCATCGGTCCATCGGCAGAAAATTCCAAAGTACTGCCCTCGATAAATGTCCCTCCAGCCATAACTACACGGCTCTCGTACCCTGGCATTTCGGCAGGTTCGGGGTCAAGATAGGAACCGATAGGAGAATACTGTTGAATCGCCCGACAGAAGGCAATCAGCTTTTCAGCAGAACCGAGTTTAATCGCCTGAATCACATCCCGACGGGGAGCAAATGGTTCTGGATTCACTGGATAACCGAGGTTGTCAAATACGTAACCAGTAAGGTGAGTGCCTTTCATCGCCTCCCCTACCATTTGTGGAGCCAGAAACAATCCTTGGAAGAGCAGGCGATTTTGGTCAAAAGTCGCACCTCCATAGCTGCCGATTCCGGGAGCTGTGAGGCGACAGGCGGCCGCTTCCACTAAGTCAGCACGACCGGCAACATAACCGCCAGCATTGACAACAGTCCCACCAGGGTTTTTAATTAAAGACCCTGCCATGAGATCGGCTCCAATATGGGTAGGTTCCTGAGTTTCAATAAATTCGCCGTAGCAGTTATCAACAAAGCAAACGGTATCCGGATTTTGCTGTTTAACAAGATGGACGATTTTTTGAATTTCGGCAATAGATAAACTAGGACGCCAAGAATAGCCACAAGAACGCTGAATTAATACCAAACGAGTGTTTTGCTTAACCGCATGGCTTATAGCTTGCCAATCTAGGGTGCCTTCTGCGTTAAGATCCAATTGTCGGTAGTTGATGCCAAACTCGCTTAGTGAGCCTTGACCTTGACCCCGCAAACCAATCACCTCTTCGAGGGTATCGTAAGGAGTACCTGCCACTGCTAGCATTTCATCACCAGGACGGAGGACGCCAAATAATGCACATGCGATCGCGTGGGTTCCAGAAACAAACTGTACCCTCACAACGGCCGCCTCAGCGCCCATGACTTGGGCGAAAACTTTATCTAGAGTTTCTCGTCCTAGATCATCATGACCGTATCCTGTGACACCTGCAAAATGGTGTGCGCCCACTTTATGATAGCGAAAGGCTTCTAGCACTCTTTTAAGATTTTGCTTGACCTGAGTGTCAATTCCAGAAAAAATTTGTAACAGTGCCTTTTCTGCTTCAAGCAGCTGATCCGAGCTGTTCATTAGTTCCTCATTCGTAGAAAATTAGATCGGCGGATTTTCTGATCCCGCTTTTTTAGGCTTAACAATTCCTATTCGGACTACTGCATGACAATTGCGACTTCAACCAAACATCAAATCAACTGGGTGAATACTTTATTCTTCGCCTTTTTGCATATCGGAGCTTTATTTGCCCTACTTCCAAGCAACTTTAGCTGGAAAGCAGTAGGCGTGGCCGTGTTACTTTATTGGGTAAGTGGCGGCTTAGGGATTACCTTAGGATTTCACCGCCTTGTCACCCATCGCAGTTTTCAAGCTCCCAAATGGCTGGAGTATTTCTTGGTGTTTTGCGGGACACTAGCTTGTCAAGGGGGCCCTATCGAGTGGATAGGGACACACCGCATACATCATTTACACTCGGATCAAACTGAAGATCCACATGATTCCAATCAAGGCTTCTGGTGGAGCCACATTGGTTGGTTGATTTTTCAGAAACCAAATGGATTAGACCTTCCTCGCTTCACTAAAGACATTGCAGACGATCCAGTCTATCAGTTTTTAGATAAAAATATGATTTTCGTCCAAGTGGCATTGGGTTTGTTACTTTTGCTCTTGGGTGGCTGGCCTTTTGTGATTTGGGGCATTTTTGTTCGTGTTGTCTTTGTCTACCACTGTACTTGGTTGGTCAACAGTGCCACCCACAAATTCGGCTATCGCAGCTACGAATCTGGGGATAATTCGACTAATTGCTGGTGGGTTGCTTTACTTGTGTTTGGTGAAGGCTGGCACAATAACCACCACGCTTATCAATATTCAGCCCGTCACGGACTGGAATGGTGGGAAATAGACTTAACTTGGATGACAATTCAATTGCTGCAAACACTTGGACTAGCTCAAAATGTGAAGCTAGCAGAGAAAAAGCAGTAATTAAGGAGTCAGAATTCACAGGAGGGGCAGGTTTTATGATGAATTTTCATTTTGGACAGGTAGATTATCTAGTTAAACCTGCCCGTACAGAAGTCAGCTTGGGACTCCACACTTAAAGTCGGGGGTTTCAAAAAGGAAAAATTTTATAACAAGACACTTGTGTTAAAAACGCTCTGCTGTCTTACCAAAATTAATTTGTACTTCCTCCACAACATTCTCCTGGATTCTGTCTCCTAACTTCTAATTTGATTAAGTCAACTTCATTTGGTAGTTTTAGCATCTCCCTGGAAAACAGCTTCTCTGACAAGCACTGATAAATTACAGGTACACAGCAGTGGAATAGACTGCTATAATCCAAAACGCTAACGTTTCAGAACTTTGCGACAAGTCACGACAAAAGTGATTAGGTAGGAGAATTGGTTTTGTCTCAGGTATTCATGACTACATCAACTATAAACACTCAGAAGCCAGATTATAACTTTAGTCATTCAGATCTAAAGTTAAAGGATATTATCAAAACTCTGCCCAAAGAATGTTTTCAGAAGAATCGATATAAAGCTTGGACAAAAGTGCTAACCAGTATCTTGATGGTTGGCTTGGGCTACTTAAGTCTGATATTTGCTCCTTGGTTTCTCTTGCCCGCAGCCTGGATTTTTACTGGTACTGCGTTGACTGGTTTTTTTGTCATCGGTCATGATTGTGGACATCGTTCCTTTGCTAAACGTCGTTGGGTAAACGATGTGGTTGGGCATGTAATGATGATGCCTTTGATTTACCCGTTCCACAGTTGGCGTATTCAACACAATTATCACCATACTCACACCAACAAGTTGGACGAAGACAACGCTTGGCATCCAATTAGAACAGAGGTGTTTGAAAGTTGGGGAAAAGTTGAGCGTTTGAGTTTTGAAGGTTTTCTGCGAAACCGATTGTGGTGGGTAGGTTCAATTCTACATTGGACAGCCCATCACTTTGATTGGAGAACATTTCGCGAAAAAGACCAATCCAGCGTCAAGCTCTCTGTGGCTGTCGTTATGGTTTTTGCTCTCGTCGCTTTCCCCACTCTCATCGCGACAACTGGTATCTGGGGATTTGTGAAATTTTGGCTAATCCCTTGGCTGGGGTACCATTTTTGGATGAGCACTTTTACAATAGTTCATCATACTGCTTCAGACGTTCCATTTGTAAACGAATCCAAATGGAATGCGGCGATCGCACAACTTTCTGGCACCGTTCATTGTGATTACCCACGCTGGATAGAATTCCTTTGCCACGATATTAGTGTTCACGTTCCCCATCACATTTCCACTGCCATTCCTTCTTACAATTTGCGGTTGGCTTATCGCAGCTTGCAAGAAAATTGGGGATCTTATTTACATGACGAGTGTCGGTTTTCTTGGTCTTTAATGAAGCAGATCACAGATGAGTGTCAATTGTACGTTACAGATAGTGGCTATAAGTCGTTTGATGATTATTACCTTAAACGGTAGGTAATGGGTAATAGGTAATGAGGAAGAAATTATTCCATTCCAATTGCCTATTACCCATTTTCTATTTCCAATCCTCTACAGTGCTGCGCTTTCCTGAGGCTGTGTACCCATGAGTTTCAACCAACGGTAATTAGAAGCTAATGCTGCTCCCAAAGTTTGGTACACATTGTACTTGACACCATATTCATGACAAACTTCTGCCAATATAGGAGCTATTTTTGGATAGTGAATATGGCAAACATGAGGGAATAAATGATGCACAACTTGATAGTTAAGACCGCCAACATACCAGTTTAAAAAGGCGTTCTTTGGAGCGAAATCAACTGTTGTCTTCACTTGCACAATTGCCCAATCATCTTCTATCTGGTTTGATTCCGGATTTGGTTGAATGAATTCTGCTGTATCCATAACATGGGCAAGCATAAATACATTACAAATTAGAAATCCATAGGTCATGTAAGTAATGCAAAGTCCGGCAATTAATTGCAAGGGACTATATCCTGCGGCAATTGGAACTCCGACAAACAATCCCAACCAAACTACTTTACCAGCTAACAGTGTGAAAGTTTCCTGTTTGGATACAGGAACGACATGCTCGTGGTATTTGCGCTTAAATAATATGAGAGTGACATCAGAAATAGACCAATAAAACGGAATGACGGTATAGATAAACCAAATGAAAATGTGTTGAAATTTATGATACCATTCGAGTTTCATGAAGGGAGACATCCGCACCAATCCATCTCCATGTATTTCGACATCATGCTCTAATATATTGGTGTAAGTATGATGTAGGAAATTATGGCGGAACCTCCACAGATAACTTGATACGCCAATGACATCATAGGTTAAACCAAGGATATAGTTCACCCATTTTTTACTAGAGTAACCGCCATGATTCGCATCATGTCCTACACTAAAGCCTACGGCAGCAAGACCTAATCCTAGAAGAATACAGCCAAGTACTTTCATCCATATTATCGGTGGACCAAAGATTGTAAATGTCCAAGCGGTAATCACCCATCCTAAGATTGTTGCAGTTTTAAGATACATTGCAAGATTATCTCGGGGAGAAATTTTCTCAGATTGAAAATAAGCGTCAACTCGTTTATTCAGTTCTTTTCTAAAACCTACTGTTTTGGCAAAAGTGACTCTTGTGAGTGTCTGTGTCATGAAAACTGCTTGTTCAAATAGGACATGAGTTGATTTGGGCAAGTCCCAGTCTATCAACGCAAACCTTATTCTACTTGATTGCTCGAGCTATTTTTAACAGAAGAATGAGGGTGATATCCGCCATATCAACAATAGAAAAATAAGTATGCTTGTATACACATACAGGTAAAGCACGTCTTACGTGGTTTCATTAGATAAATCTGGATATTTTGAGTATACTTTTTAACATTTATTCCTAAAATCGCCCATTTCCCTGAACAATATGCTTAACGGTAGTGAGACTTTCTAAACTAATCAAACCGCGTCGAAGTCCTTTTTGGTTGGACATGCCTAAAAATACAGAGTCGCCTCGTGATGGATTGCGAGAAAAACGCGGAGAAGCGTTGATGTAGCTTGAGGCGCTGTTCACTCCCAAGGCAAACTGCCGACTTTCTTGGTAAGACTCCGTGACAATGCAATCGGCATGACCACTACTATGTTGGTTAATCCAGGCGATCGCTGCCTCTAAACTATCCACCAGCTTAAAAGCGACTGTACGGGTAAGGTAGGCGCTTCCCCATTCTTTAGACTGAACGAGTTGTAACTGAGGAAATGCTTCGACAAGTTCTTCATCTCCTCTAATTTCAAAGCCTTTTTCCTTTAAAGTATTCCATAGAACAGACAGAGACGATGGTAATGCCTGCCTGTGAATCAGTACCTTCTCAATAGCATTCACCGCATCTGGTTCACTCTGATGACTATCCATAATCATCCAGCGCACCATCTCTAAGCTAGCATTGGGCGACCAGTAAAGGTAACAGTTGCCAATACTCGATTTTAGAACAGGAGCAGTTGCCTGACGCACAACTTGTTGTATCAAGCTGGAACGTCCGTAGGGTATGACTAAATTTAGGTACTCATCTTGCGTGACTAAATCTCGAATTGAAGTTCCATGTTCTGCTGTTAACAATTCTAAACTTCCATTCGGTAAGCCCACATGATCAACAGCTGCTTGAAGTGCTTTGCCGATCGCCACATTAGAATGGCTCGCTTCTGTACTGCCTTTGAGAATTATACTGTTGCCAGTTTTAATACATAAACCTGCTGCCAGAGCCGCCAAATCTGGAAACGCCTCATGAATAAATGCAATGACTCCTAAAGGTGTCAACTGCGAGTAAGTTTGAGAGTCTTCGAGTTGATAGTCAGCGTTTCTAACTCTTCGTAGAGGATCTGATAATTCTGCCAACTTTTGGAGAATATCTACTGTTGCTCCTAAGCGTTGTGGAGTCAGTTTTAACCAATCCAAAACTAATTCTGGAACTGCCATTTCCCGACTGGCTTCTAAATCCAGGGTATTAGCTTCCAGAATATCATCAAAGGAATCTTGAAGTGCTTGTGCCATTGCCAACACAGCACGACTGCGCTCTACACCCTTTGTATTCCCTAACTTTAGGGAAGCCTGATAAGCGCGTTTGGCGCTGGCAATTGGTTGGGGGCATTCATCAAAAACATCCACTATTTGCCTCATCAACGTCTGTAGGTAAGCCAGACCATTAGTGCTGGCAGGATAGCCAACATTACTGCTAATATTGCCCAAACAATCGTATTGGAGCTACTTGCTTTTAGCGCTAATGGTAACCATATAATCACTAGCACGAAAAGAACGCCCAGCGCTACTGGTAAATAACTTTCTCCCAACCGAGGACGGACAACTTGCCAAGTATTTCCCATCCATCGCCAAGCTCGCTTGTAGGGATATGTGGTGGAAAGCTGCTCTAGAACATGTCCGTTATCTTCAACGACAAATATTTGCTGACAGCGATCGCAACCAAATGCTTCTGTCAGTACAATCGGAATTAGCTGTCCTCGCCGACGACAAGGACACGGATATTCCTGATTGAAATCTATTTTTTCGACTTTTTTAGGTTGCACAAGCGATCTTATAACTTGAGCGAGTTCGTTGACATTTGATTAATAACACTTTCCCTGAATGAATGCCCCTAAGGCTGGCTATCCTCCTTAAATTTTCAGCAACCAACATCTTTCTTTTCCCCAGTAATATTTTGACCTCATTCCGGGGCAAAACTATGTCGTTCATTGAACAATTCACCGAATCCACCAGCTACCCTTATTTTAGGGTAGTGCACCACACATCTAATAACCACCTATACTTAAATTTTTCTAAATATTTGATTTTTCGTGGACTTACTAGACATCTCCTGAAATCATCTATGGGCGTTCTGTGTAGGATGCAGCCCTTCGGGTTAGGGAGGAAAACCCTCCTCGAGGGCTGTCTCACCGCTTGCTCGTACCAATATTTTAGACGAACGCATAATTAATTTTCGGAGATCTCCACTAAGAGCGTTGCACAAAAGTTCCCCTACTCTTACAGCGCATCCTGTCTAATGCCTACTTTTATCAATAGTATCACAATTCTAAGCTAAGCCGAAATGTTGAGAGTCAAAAGTTATTACAAGTAAAGGCATCCGTGCTGAGATCAGCTAGATAAATCGTATCAATAAAGACTACGTATGTTTTAACTCCCCAAACTTAGGACTCCACCATCCGTTTGCTGTGTTAAAATAAGCAACTTCTTTATGCTTCTGGTCATTCCGGGATTGAGGATTGGAACACCGGAGCAAGATCTTACTCTGTCCGTCTTTTATATAACTGTACTCTTCCAGAGGCTTCTTACACACCGGACAGGGATGTGTCGTCAGCAAAGCTTGTTTTTGGGGATTTGCACCTACGACGTTGGCTGCTTGAGATCGAGGTGGCTCCCAAGTTTTGTTGCGATCGCTCCAAAAGAGGACGACATCAACACATCCATTAACACATTTGAGAAAGAATTTCTTTTTAAGTTTACTGCTCTTAATTTTGGCAAGAGGGTTTTTGCACTGAGGACAACGAGTTCTGGAAGTCTCAAATTTGCCCTCAACCACACCAGAAGAGGATTTTGTATTGGATGTGAAAGCGACAGTTTTTGCTTTCGCCAACGCAGGCGCGAAGTAATTCTGGTTCCAAGTGGTTAGGTAGTGCTGCCAAGGCTGTTTTCCCTCGGCAATTGCGTCCAGCGCGTCCTCCATCTTAGCAGTAAATTCTGTTGCTAGCAGATCGGGTAAAGCCTTGAGCAAAAAAGCATCCACTTCCAACCCCAAGGCTGAGGGCTGGAGGTTTTCTTTTGTCAACTGGACATAATCTCGTTTTTTTAAGGTAGAAATAGTAGGAGAATAGGTACTTGGACGACCGATTCCCTTGCGTTCCATCAGTTGTACAAGTTTTGGTTCGCTGTAGCGGGGGGGTGGTTGCGTCTGTTTTTTCTCATCACCTGCATTCTCCAAAGTCAGCTTTTGCCCTTGTTGCACGTTCGGCAAAACACTGTCCTTACTTAGGTTAGACCAATACCGGGCGTAACCGAGGAACTCAACGACTTGTCCTCTTGCCTGCCACAATATCGGCCCTGATTGAGTGACAATTCGAGTTTTTCGGAGTCGGGCAGAACGACATTGAGATGCGATCGCTCGTTTCCAAATCAGGACATATAAGTTGAACTCCATTGCGTCAAGTTCCACGCGCAACTGAGTGGAAGGACGAAACACATCTGTTGGACGAATTGCTTCGTGAGCTTCTTGAGCAGTTTTACTACTGCGATGTTTGGCAACCTGAGAAGGTACATTCTCCGGATCGTTCTGTTCCAACCACTTACGGGCACTGGCACAGAACTCCGGACTCAGCATCACTGAGTCTGTTCGCATGTAAGTAATCAACCCTGCCTCATACAGCTTTTGAGCCACCTGCATCGTCTTCTCAGGAGCAAATCGCAGCCTAGAACCAGCCGCTTGCTGAAGAGTAGAAGTTATGAAGGGTGGTGGTGGTTGGCGGTTGACGACCTTCCCCTCAAGCTGGACAATTTGATGGGGGTGGCGTCGTGCCTCCTCAACCAGGTGTATTGCTTCTGCTTGAGAAAGCACGCGAGTAGACTCGGGCGCTTCGGTGCTAGTACCTGCTGCGTCATCATTGATTTCTGCTTCCTGTGAATCTTCCACTGGAGCATTCACCTTACCTTTGTAGAAAGCACGAAATCCCTCAACGTAATCTACCCAGACACTCCAGTAATCTTGAGGGACAAAAGACTGTATTTCCCTTTCTCTCTGACAAATCAGGTGTAGAGTAGCACTTTGAACTCTTCCAACACTCTTCGCCCCGTTGTTGAGTGCCCATACCAAGGGACTGCCTTTGTAACCTACCAGCTTGTCTAGACAATCTCGGCACAATCCTGCTCCTACCAAATTGGAGTCAAGCTCTCTGGGATTGGCGATCGCACTTTGAACAGCCGCTTTCGTAATCTCAGTATACACCACTCGTTTCGGTGCCTTCAGTCCCAAAGCTTCCTTGAGATGCCAAGCGATCGTTTCTCCTTCCCTATCTGGATCAGTCGCCAAAACAACTTCATTGACTTGCTTGACTGCCGCCTTGAGTTGCTGAATCGTATCCTTTGCTCGCTCGTCGCGTGGCACATAGCGACACTGCACGCTATTGCCATCCATCACAAAGCCTAAGGAATCCTCACCCTCATTACTGAGTTCCCGAATGTGCCCGCAACTCGCACGAACAATCCACTCCGATCCCAGGATTTGACTGAGCTTTTGGACTTTACCTGGGGACTCCACCACAAGAAGGCGTTTCGGCATGGCATCTTACCTCTGGATGCGACAAACAGTCAGTAGGCTTTAATACCAATACTATAGCAGTCCTAGATCAAACGTCAGAAACAAGAATCTTACTTTCGTGAAGAAACCGGGATTGAGAAATAAGATTCCCGACAACTCTTACGAAGTCGGGAATCTGAGCCTGCATTCACTCATCTAAAGATTTGGTAAATTCAAATATATATGGAAGCGTTAACTATGACCCAAACTTTACCCAAACTTGTAACCTATAAAGAATTTATCGAGTGGCTCCCAAACGACGGTAAGCGCTACGAGCTACATGATGGAGTAATTGTTGAAATGTCCCAACCAACGGGGAAACACGAAAAAGTCACAAGTTTTTTAACGCTAGAGCTAGCTGTAAAAGTTAGGAGTTTGGGAGTGCCCTATTTACTTCCCAAAACTGCATTAGTTAAACAGCTTGAAAAAATTCTGGATACTTCCCTGATATTTTGTTAGTAAATTCTGAGAATCTCCACAATCGTCAATTAACGTAGCTAATCAGTAAGCTTTAATACCAATTATAATGTAGTTTTAAATCAAACACGCACCAAACAATAATCCCAGTTTATTGAATAAACCGGGATTTTGAAACTTTCTATTTTCACAATTGACCAAAACAAATCAAATATAAACTTGTTTGCGTATTAATTCAGTGTGATTTCATATCGGATACTTTTTTGACAGACTGTGAACTGTCATACTTGCACTTTATTTACTTGAATATCATGATAATTTGCTGAATCTAGCGATTAATTCTTCTGTTGATAATTGCAGAAGTAAAGGGGTAAATTCTTCTGGTGATAAAGCTAATATTGGTGATACGATTGCTTGAAGCTCGTTAGATAACGAACCAAAGCGAACTCTGAGTAAGTTTTCAATAATCTGTCGCCGTTCTTCAAGCCTTCCCTCAAGCCTTCCCTCAAGCCTTCCCTCAAGCCTTCCCTCAAGCCTTCCCTCAAGTTTCGCTTGCTCTCGGTTTTGTTGATAAAGTGGTTCTAATCGCATAATTAATTCTCTATCCTCTGAATCTAAATCTTGATTTACTCTCAAATTTTCGCGTAGGTTGTAAACGAGTTCAAGTGTTGCTTTCTGAAATGGATAATTTAATGATAACCTCTGTAACTCAACAATTGCTTGTTCTTGTGTGCTTCCTCTACCTAGTATTCTCAACCACAAGGTTTCTGGTATCTGTGGTAGATGATGTATAACAACAATTGCTGTCCGCAGAGCATCACCAAGAAAGTATACTCCTGACATCCATCCTTGTTTTTGGTTAAAGTTAAAGCTAGATAGTAGTGATTCGGATGCTGTGGGAGTAAGAATCCACAACTTTGGTGTGTCTGATTCCTTGAGTTGGATATTCTGTACTTTGCCTTTTCGTCGCAATCCCGCCCTGACTTCCAATAACTTTATAATACAGTCGCAGATTTCGTCTTGTTTCGCAGCATTGCGAAACGGCTCAAAGATAGCCGGATATTCGGCAAATCTCCCCAGCAACCCTAGCAGTTGTAAATTTGAGTTCTTTTGGATATCAGGGGTAAATAAAACATCGATTTCTTTAATCTCTCCTGATACTTTTTCGGATGATTTTACCTCTCCATATGATTTGAGTAATT
Source organism: Rhizonema sp. NSF051 (assembly GCA_029379265.1). Classification (GTDB taxonomy): domain Bacteria; phylum Cyanobacteriota; class Cyanobacteriia; order Cyanobacteriales; family Nostocaceae; genus Rhizonema. The sequence goes on along the minus strand of JAQYWN010000042.1, from coordinate 81 downwards.
CTTCTAAAAAATCTTTGGCAAACTTGTCATGTACAAAGCGAGTCATTTAATTTGATATAGAAAAAATGGCTGTATAAATAG
>JAQYWN010000431.1 GCA_029379265.1 Rhizonema sp. NSF051 | reverse complement strand
CTTTTTATACAATTAATATAGCAACTCAAGATCCCCGACTTCTTAAAGAAGTCGGGGATCTTGATTGTCACGACAGTGATTTTAACGGTTCGTAGTTGCGATGAGCGCGCTGAAGCGCAACTACGAACTTTTAAGAAATTTTTTATGCCGACAAACTCATTATATAAAGGAAAACGGATGATAGAAATTCAATCGATAAGATTAGAGCAAGTTGAAGAAGTTAAGCAGATGATTTTTACGGTTTGTTAGGAAATTTTCGAGGTTTCTGAAGAAGTTGTGAGGAGTTACGATATGTCTGATATAAATGAGTTTCAAGCTCATTACTTAAACAAGAATGGCACTTTCTTCGGACTTATTGATGATAGCAAAGTTGTGGGTAGTGGCGCTATTCGGTATTTGAATGATGAAATATGCAGTGAGGCGATGTCTGACGACAAGCCGCTAAGAGCGTCTACGCCACTTTCTTACGGGGGAATGCGATTGCTTTTGTTTGGGTCATATTCCACAGAAGCACTCATGGGCGCAGTCCTTAACGCGGCTGACATTATAGCTTAAATCTAGCATAGCAACGCCAAATTAGCATTTTATCTGCTCAGCAGTTAGCGGTCAAAACATTTCGGTTCACGAATACCGCACGGATTTACACGTCATAGTGTCACATCCTCAGGAGTTTTCAGCTAGCCGTCCTTATAGATAGCGAAAACTGCTACAAAAATGTGCGCAATTGCGCACAAATTCTTCCTCTCAATGAAGCTTAAACTCAAGATGCTCTTCGTTTAGGAGAATATCCGTTGGTAAAAGTTCGTAGTAATTGGAGCAATGCCGATTGGCATCCACCCCAAGACTGCTTCTCAAACGGCTTCTCCGCCGACGACGACATCTCGTAACCTTAAGCTAGGTCCACCACAACCAACAGGTAAGCCGTTTTGTCCACCTTTACCACAACCACCGGACTCATCCCAGTAAAAGTCATTGCCGATCGCTTCAATATCGGCTAGGGTTTGAAAAACATTACCAGAGAGCGTGACATCTTTGACTGGTTCAGCAATTTTGCCATTTCTAATCATCCATGCTTCCCCAGCACTGAAGGTGAACATTTCTCCGTTGGTCATTCCACCCAACCAGTTACGGGCATAAACACCTTCAGTGATATCGCTAAATAAGTCCTCAACAGGAGTTTCCCCGCGTTCTATCCAGGTATTGGTCATCCGGACAATCGGAGCATAGTGATAATTAAGACACCGTGCATTGCCTGTTGGTGCTTCTGCCAATTTACCTGCTGTTTCACGAGAATGCAGGCGTCCTACTAAAGTCCCATCTTTAATCAGTTGTGTTGTGGTGGCTGGTGTGCCTTCATCATCGTAAAAATAGCTACCGCGATGTCCTATAGGTGCGGCACCATCAAAAATTTGCAACTCTTTTGGACCAAAACGACGACCAAGGGTCATAACTTCCAATACATCTGGGTTTTCGTAAGCCATGTCTGCTTCTGAAAGATGCCCAAAGGCTTCATGAACAAATAACCCCGAAAGAATAGGGTCAATCACAACAGTATAGGTATCACCTTTTACCGATGGGAGAGACAAGGCGGCGACTGCCCTTTGTGCCGCGCATTTAACTTGTTCATCCAAATTAGTTAAATCTTCGTAGGCTTTGCGCGAACCAACGGTTTCTCGTCCTGTTTGCACGGTGTCGCCGTTTCTAGCAGTGGCAGCAAAGCGCATTTCCATATCTACCCAAGATTGCTCGATCAGGGACCCTTCACTGGTAGCAAGGATCACCCGTTGAGCGCTATCGCCATAGCGCACGGAGGTTGTTGTAATGCGATGATCAATACTTTTGAGTAAATCAGTGTAGCGATCGCACAATTCTTTTTTGACTGAGAGGGCAATTTTCCGGGGATTAGTACCTGTAAGTGGTAACTGGCAGATTGCTTGCACACTTGCTACCGGAGCTAGTATAGTTTCTTCATCACCAACTATCCGCGCAGCTGCGATCGCTTCTTCAATACGATCACTAATTGTAGAAAGCTGGTTAAAGCTGCTTAACCCCCATCCTCCCTTATAACAAGCCCGAATATGTCCACCGATTGAAATGCTTTCGCTCAGGCTTTCTACCTTGTCGCCTCGCAACAAAATGTCAGTTTCTTCAGCTTCTTCTAGGCGAATTACCAGATAATCTACCCGTGATGAGTAACGGGAAATCAAGTCAGAAAGTAAATTTTGTGTGTCTGCCAGTAAGTTCTGCATTTTTAGGAGTAATTGGTAAGATATTGGATATATGGTCGTCCTTTGTCATTGATCATTGGTTATAAGTTAAAGCAAGTCACTTCTAGGACAAAGGACAAATAACCGCCAACACCAATCAATCAACAACTTCAATATAGCAATCCTATTTCAATTGCGAAAATACAAAGCTTGAGAAACCTGGTTTTTTGTTAAACAACAAGGCTTTTAAAGGCTATAGAGCTAGGCATGAAAGGAACACTACGGGCATTGCCATATATGAATTATTATGTGCCACTCTGAGGACAGACACTCAGATGTATGCTGGAGCGTGGATCAACACTTTACAATTTACATTAAAAATTTTTTCCTGTTTCCCTGCATGAGAGTCAATGAGTAATGTTTTCAAAAGTACAAAAAAAACTACCCTCCTACTTACCACCATTAGCGGTGGGTAGTACTCTAGCTGTAGGAGCGGCAGCCGTCTTCTTTATACTTTGTCTATTACTTAATCTGCACCGTTATTACAGTTTTTACGCTTCTTTCGATCAAGGTATTTTTAACCAAGTTTTTTGGAATAGCCTTCACGGTCGATTATTTCAAAGTTCGCTTTCTTCGAGTCTTTCAACCAATGTTGCTCACTCTGGAGAATTTCTCACAGTTTACTACCATCGACTCGGGCAACATTTTACTCCAGCTTTGTTGCTTTGGCTACCAATCTATGCTTTGTTTCCTTCAGCCGCGACTTTGACTGTTTTACAGGTAATATTTGTTACGGCAGGAGGTTTGGTTTTGTACGTGCTGGCGCGGCAGTACTTAGAACCATTAAAATCAGCGTTTATTACTATCGCATTTTACAGTGCAAATGCTGTCATTGGTCCGACTTTAGCTAATTTTCATGATATCAGCCAGATTCCCCTGTTTCTGTTCGGATTGCTCCTAGCAATGGAAAAACGTTGTTGGTGGTTGTTTTGGGTACTAGCAGTTTTAACTTTGGCAGTGCGGGAAGATGCTGGTGTAGAGTTATTTAGTGTCGGAGTGTACATGACTTTGAGCAAACGCTTTCCTCGTGCCGGACTTGCTGTTTGCACTCTCAGTTTTAGTTATATGTTGGTACTTACCAATTTAATCATGCCGCTGTTTTCTCTGGATATTTCTCGGCGGTTTATGATCGAGAATTTTGGTCAATATACAGATCACAAGGAAGCTTCTAGTCTAGAAATTATTTGGGGAATCGTCAGTAACCCGAGAAGGTTCTTGGTAGAATTAGTTTCGCCAGTAGATGGCAACATCAGATATTTACTCGGTCAATGGTTGCCCTTGGCTTTTGTGCCGGCAATTTCTCCCGCATCTTGGATGCTAGCAGGTTTTCCCTTGCTGCAAATATTTTTAGCTCAAGGAGACGGAGAACTGGCAATTACAATTCGCTATGCTTTAACTATAGTTCCAGGACTATTTTATGGGGCAATTCTCTGGTGGTCTCATCATCCTCAATCATTTAAACTCTTATTTCGCCGCTTTTGGGTAGGTTGCATCTGTCTTTCTCTATTGTTTAGCTTCACATCCAACCCAAATCGGACTTTTTACTTTATAATTCCCGACTCGTTCAAGCCTTGGGTGTACGTGTCACTACCCCAACAATGGCAGCATGTCTCACAGATACGGTTGTTGTTGGCACAAATTCCCACAGAAGCAAGCGTGTCTGCCACTACTTATATTGTTCCCCATCTTTCTAGTCGCCGCGAAATTATTCGCTTACCCAGCCTGCAACTACGGAATGATGCACAGCAAGTCATAAAAGTAGATTATGCGATCGCTGATCTTCTTCAGTTGCAGCTGTATCAACCAGCGTTTAAGGGCGATCGTCATCTGTTGGGAACACTCGTGACACTGATTGATCAAATGATTAACAGTCATGAATATGGAATTGTTGGCTTTCAAGATGGCGTCATTTTACTTTCAAAAGCTGCTGCCTCTCAACCGCAGGCAATAGCAGCTTGGCTGGCTTTCCGCTCTCAAATTGGTGGGTAGGAGAGGGTAGGAGAGGGTAGGAGAGGGTGGGAGAGGGTTTTAATATACATAACAGTGGGTATAACCCGCCCGTACAGGGGTAGCGGTTTAACTCCAAAGCCGCCTCCCCGTTCCTGAAGTTTTAAATTTATAGTAGGTAAGGAAGACGTAGATGAAGATATTGGTATTGACTTGGGAGTTTCCGCCTCGGATAGTTGGAGGAATTGCCCGTCATGTGGCGGAGTTGTACCCGGAACTGATCAAGAGCGGACATTCAGTTCACCTGATGACAGCAGAATTTGGTCAAGCGCCATTGTATGAAGTTGTAGAAGGAGTGCATGTGCATCGTCTGCCTGTGGCCCAGAGTGATAACTTTTTTCACTGGGTTGTCAACCTCAACCAGAGCATGGGGCATCACGGTGGTAAGCTGATATTAGAAGAAGGTCCAATTGATTTAATTCACGCTCATGATTGGCTCGTGGGTGATGCGGCGATCGCCCTCAAACATAACTTCAAAGTCCCTCTCGTTGCCACAATCCATGCTACTGAATCCGGTCGGCAATTCGGTATTCACACTGATACTCATAGTTATATATCTAACAAAGAAATCCAATTAGCTGACAATGCTTGGCGGATTGTCGTCTGTAGCGATTATATGCGGCGAGAGGTGGAACAGGCGCTGCACAGTCCTTGGGACAAAATTGATGTTATTTACAATGGTATTAAACCGGAAAAGAAACAGCACGACCAAGATTTTCATGCTCGAGATTTTCGCCGCAAATTTGCCGAAGACAGGGAAAAAATTGTTTACTATGTGGGTCGGATGTCATATGAAAAAGGTGTATCTGTCTTGCTAAATGCAGCGCCCCAAGTCATGTGGGAGATGGGTGGTTATGTAAAATTTGTTATTATTGGAGGTGGCAACACCGACCATCTGAAGAAGCAAGCTTGGGATTTAGGAATTTGGCAAAATTGCTATTTTACTGGCTTTATGTCTGACGCATACTTAGATAAATTTCAAACAATTGCTGATTGTGCTGTATTTCCCAGTCTCTATGAACCCTTTGGAATTGTCGCTTTAGAAAGTTTTGCGGCTCGTGTTCCCGTAGTTGTTTCTGATACTGGTGGACTTCCGGAAGTCGTACAAAATACCAAGACAGGCATTGTGACTTACGCAAATAACCCAGACTCTCTAGCTTGGGGAATTTTAGAGGTCTTGAAAAATCCTGGTTATCGGCAATGGCTGAGCGATAATGCTTATCAGGATTTAGAACGCCGCTTCAATTGGTCGAAAATAGCCAAGCAAACTGAGAATGTTTACAAGCAAGTTGTGCAAGAGCGATCGCAAGTCGTTTGGCAATAAATTAGGAATGAGAAGACTCCCCCAGTTAACTAAATTTGCTGTAGTAATGCTGAGCAGTTTCTTAGCATTGCTCCTCCTGTGGTTGACGCCACTACCGAAGATGTTGGCAACCCCGGAGACTAAGGTTTTTGAACAGGTTTGGCAAACAGTCAACGACAATTTTTACGATCCAAAGTTTAACGGAGTAGACTGGAAGGCGATGCGGGAAAAGTATCGCTCAATAGCCGCGCAAACTAAGTCTAGCCAAGAAGTTGCTGTCGTCATCAATCAAATGCTCTCCGAATTGCATTCTTCTCACACCCACTTTTATACTCAGGATGAGCCAGAATATTATCAACTGATTGGGATTTTTCAGCCGAGGAACACTGAATTACAGCAGCAGTTAAAGAAGGTTTTCAAACAAGGAAAAATTGAATATAGTGGTATTGGTGTATTCACGAAGGAAAGCAACGGAAAGATTTTTGTCAGCGCCCTTCTCGATAAAAATCCAGGGGCTGAAGCTGGGTTAAAAGTCGGCGACCAATTGCTAAGTGTGGATGGTCGTCAGTATCATGCAATACAGTCTTTTGCAGGTAAAGCAGGACAGAAAGTCAAGCTGCTGATTCAGTCTTCTGCCGATCCCAGCAGTCAGAAAGAAATTGCGATCACGCCGAAAATGCTAGATGCAACTACGATGTTTCTAGAAGCGCAGAAAGCCAGCGTCCAGATTATTCCCCGAGGGGGTAAAAAAATTGGCTACATTCATATTTGGTCAAATGCAGCCGATTCAGATCAACAGCAGCTTCAGCAAGAACTGATCTACGGTCGGCTGAAAGATGCTGATGCGTTAGTTTTGGATATCAGAAACGGATGGGGTGGAGGAGATACTAAATATCTCAATATATTTACTGCAACTGAAGGTCCAACTATTACCAGTGTTGTTCGTAATGGTAAGAAATATACGTATATTTCTCAATGGAAAAAGCCTGTGGTTATGCTAGTGAATGAAGGGAGCAGGAGTAGTAAGGAAATCTTGGCGTATGGCTTCCAGCAGCAGAAAATTGGACCAGTCGTCGGTACTAAAACCACAGGAGCCGTATTGGGCGGTATTCCTTTTATTATGCAGAATGGTAGCTTAGTTTACATAGCCGTTGCCAATGTGTTTATTAACGGAAATCAAAGGTTGGAAGGCAAAGGTGTGACACCAGACATTAACGTTCCCTTCAACTTAGAATACGCTCAAGGTGCAGATCCACAAAAAGAGCGAGCTATACAAGCTCTACTCAATATCTAGTTGCATCGGCAGCTATGCTTCTCTCGCCAGTACCTGGTGTAGATGCTGTTAGTTCATACGCGAACGAGGGCGACTTTTGCCGATTTTTGTCAGGGTTTCTCCCAACCCACTCCTAAAATAGTTGAGATAAAATTTCAATAAGTAAAAATTAAACATAATTAAGCGATCTAATTAAGCTACTAACA
>JAQYWN010000430.1 GCA_029379265.1 Rhizonema sp. NSF051 | reverse complement strand
TGGGAGAAGACACAGCTTAGCTACGAAGATCGCCCTTACCAATGGTGTGGTTCATTTAGGTGAAAATTGCTGTAATTTCATAATTACTTCTTGATGGAAAAGTACTTATATGGCTGATACGTATTTTTCCTGAGATTCTCTATCGTTGTTACGTTTACAACGGTTTTCATATGAATAGACCACATCCTGACAGCATCAGAGGAAATTTGTGCATTCACTATTTGACTTGAAATGTGATTCAAAGCCGAATAAGTTGTAGCTTTTCCTGCACTTACACACTGAAGTCAAGCAAGCAACTAGTTCTCATCCTCTCGATTAATTTTGAACGGTATAGAGATGGATCAAATTACTCAGCATAAAGCAAATTTCTATCCCCCTCGGCTTAACCCATTCTTAGTACGTCTAGCTCAGTTCATTGCTCCAAGTGCAGTACGCTGGTTCTTTAAGTTTGAACTAGTTGTGAGTCATGAGTCTCTGACAAAGATTGATTCGCTAAAAAACCAAAGGCTGCTCCTCTTGCCTAATCACCCAACATTTCAAGATCCGATTGTAATGTTTGTGCTTTCTGCCCAGTTAAAGCAGACATTTTACTACTTAGCTGCTTATGAACTGTTCATGAGTTCACTCGGTGGTATCGTGCAGCAATTAGGTGTATATTCCATCCGGCGAGGCTTAGTGGATCGCAAAAGCATTGCTCAAACGTTGAAACTGTTAACTCAACCCGGTTGCCGCCTAGTCATTTTTCCAGAAGGGGGATGCTCTTTTCAAAACGATACTGTCATGCCTTTCCGAGTAGGAGCTGTGCAAATTGCCTTTCAGTATATGAGTAAGACAGTATTGCTTGGCGAGCCAGTACCTGATCTCTACCTGTTACCAGTGAGCATCAAGTACCGCTACACTCAAGATATGAGTCAGGTAATCAATCAGACGCTAAGGCACTTGGAGCAGGCATTGAACCTGAAAATAGTTTCTCTTTCTAGTTCCTATCAGCGACTACGGGCGATCGCGCTCGCAGTTTTGGTGAAGGTTGAGCTTGACTATGAACTGCATACGGACGAAACCAGCACTCAGTGGGAGCAGCGCATCTCTAGGCTAAGAACATACATCCTGGAGAACTGTGAGCAACAGTTAGGAATTGCCCATAACGCAAATGAACCAGTGCGGGAACGGACTTACAGAATTGAGTATGCCCTGAAGACAAAAGCTGACGCTCTTGAGTTTGAGGAAGCAATGCCGAAATCTGACATGCTAGAGGGGGTTCGTGCCAGCAATTTTCAGTTAATTGAGAAGTCAGTAAAACGTCTGCTCAACTTTGATGCTATCTACGACGGTTACGTTGCCGAAGCTCCTACATCAGAAAGGTTTCTAGATACACTTACGCGGCTAGAAAGAGAGGTGTTCGATATTGACAAACCCTCACCCAAGGGCTACAGACAGGCAAGAATTAAGGTTGGGGAACCCTTGAACCTGAAGGATTTCTTTGCAGACTATCAAAGTGACCGCACACATACTGTTGATACTGTTATGTTAAAAATTCAGCAGGCTGTTCAAAATAATCTGGGGAGTTTGTGACTGAACTGACTGCTTACATACGGAAAATCAAGTTTCAATAAAGATCTGTTTTGTTTCTGAAACGAGCCTGACAAATTTTGTAGGCACAGGATAAGTTAGTGATTAATTTACACCTGCACTCATTGCTGCTATGTCAACAGAACTGGCAATTCGTACGAATGGATTGACGAAGCAATTTGATAGACACGTTGCCGTCAATAATGTAGATTTAGAGATCCAAGCGGGTGAAGTTTACGGATTAATTGGTCCTAATGGTGCAGGGAAAACAACTCTCATCCGGATGTTAGCGGCGGCGGAGGAACCGACTACGGGTGAGATTTATATCAATGGCGATCGCTTACTGCGCGATCGAAGTAACCCAACCCTCAAACGTCGTCTTGGCTACTTACCCGATGACTATCCGCTTTATGAGGAACTCACAGTTTGGGATTACCTGGAATATTTTGCCCGTCTGTATTGTTTGCGAGAACCACATCGCACTCAACGCCTGCATGAAGTTTTAGAAATTATCCAGTTGGGAAATAAACGCAATAGCGTAATTTCTACTCTATCGCGAGGAATGAAACAGCGCCTCAGCTTAGCGCGAACAATTATCCATGAACCGATTATACTGCTGTTGGATGAGCCTGTTTCCGGACTAGATCCTATAGCCAGAATGCAATTTCGAGAAATCATCAAAGTTTTGCAAGAAGCGGGGATGACAATCTTGATTTCTTCTCACGTCCTCAGTGACTTGGCGGAACTGTGTTCCTTCGTGGGAATTATGGAACTCGGTTTTTTGGTAGAAAGCACGTCGCTTCAAGAACTTTACCAACGTCTTTCTAAACAGCAAATTATGATATCGACTTTAGGAAAGTTAGAAGAACTTTTGGTCGAACTCAAAAATAATCCTTTTGTCGAAGAATGGGAGGTAATGTCAACACTGAATAGTGTGCGGGTGAATTTTTCTGGGCAACAGGAGGATTGTGCTGCTTTATTGCGATCGCTCATTCTCGCCGGGATCAATGTAACTGATTTTCACTGTTCTAAAGAAGACTTAGAAACAATTTTCCTCAAACTCGGTCACAAACAAGCGAATTGAAGATTTGTTAATAGCTCTTATTCATTAAACATTTTTTGAGATTTTTCTGATGATGTATAAATTTATAGACCGAATAGGTGACTGGAATCCACAACTGTTGCGGGAATTCAAAGGTCGTCTGAAAGTTTTTCCGGTTGCGATCGCAATTGGAACATCCTTAATTGGTCAGTTAGTACTGTTCCTCTCTCAATTTTCTCAGCTTCCTGATAAGAGAACTTACCAGATATACGATACATATTGCAAGCTACGTTTGTCTGACGCAGCAAAACAAATACAAGCAGCCAGTTCTATTGACCATACTATGCTTTGTCCACCAGACCAAATTGATCTGGATTTGTGGTGGCATGACCATTATGAAAATATGTTTCTCTCACTCAGTGTCATTTTTATTTTTACACTTTTAGTGGGAGGGACTTTTACGCTCATCAATAATTTAGCTCAAGAAGAACGTCGCGGTACTCTAAATTTTATTCGCCTCAGTCCGCAGTCAGAAACGAGTATTTTGCTCGGCAAACTGCTAGGAGTGCCGATTTTGATTTATATCATAACCCTAACAGCCGTTCCCTTACATTTATGGGCTGGTTCCTCTGCTGACATTGCCAGGAGTTCTATTTTAGGCTTCTACGCCATTCTGACTGCTTGCTGTATTTTCTTCTACACTGCAGCACTGCTTTTTGCTTTGGCTAGTGGTTGGTTGAGTGGGTTTCAACCTTGGTTAGGTAGTGGTGCAGTTTTACTATTCTTGATAATAGCGTTTAGGATAGGATCTTCTTACACTTCAGACTTAGGCGATACAATATCTTGGTTGAGAACTTTCAGTCCGTTTGACATCACAAATTATCTATTTCCCAACCTATTCCGGATGCACAGTGGATCGCCACTTAAAGAATTACAGTTTTTCAATTTACCAATAGGGAAAAGTGTTATTGGTCTTGTTTGTCTTCATCTCCTGAATTATGCCTTGTGGATTTACTGGATTTGGCAAGCATTAAAGCGTTCTTTTCGTAACCCCAATGTTAGCCTTGTGAGCAAAAAACAAAGTTATTTTATCGTTGCTAGCTTTGTTTTCATGCTTTTTGGTTTTTGCCTATCAAATAATGTCAGCCTCTCAATGTACGAATTTGATTTCCATGAGAAAATTCAACAGCTATATCTACTCAATACAATCATATTTCTGGGGCTAATGGCAATTCTTTCACCTCATCGTCAAGCCATACAAGATTGGGCAAGATATCGACGTGAGGGAGTTTCTCATAGTAAGGGTTTTTGGAATAAATATTTGTGGTCAGACTTGCTTTGGGGTGAAAAAAGCCCAGCAATATTGGCAATAGCAATCAATCTTGTCATGGCTGCTACCACTTCTGTAGTTCTGCTTTTATTTGTAAATGGTCCGGGCGTTAGCAATTTCAATCGAAGTCAAGGACTTTTGGGTGTTGCTTTATCCATCTGTTTGATGATGATTTATGCCACCATAGCTCAGATTATGCTGATGATGAAAACACCCAAACGTACTTTCTGGGCAATAGGTACAATTGGCGCAGCTATTTTGTTACCACCCATTATTTTATCAATGTTACGTATTGGAGTCTCTCACCATAATACTTATTTATGGCTGTTCTCCAGTTGGCCTTGGTATGGTGTGCAAAACTCTGCAACAACTACAATTTTTATGACTTGCCTGGGTGAATTGAGTATCTTGGCATTGTTAAACATACATTTGGTTAAGCAGGTAAAACTCATGGGTGAGTCGGCGACGAAAACGTTGTTAAGTAAGTCTGGACGTTAGTTATTAATTATTTCAGTGCCTTTTTCAATAATTCTGGTATTCGAGAAGGGCGTTCAGCTACTGGAACTCGTGCTTGATTTAAAGCGGTGACTTTACTGTTTGCGGTACCAAAGTCGGGATCGCGTCCGACGACTGCTGCTAAAGTTCCAGTCTGACGCCAATGTTGTGTAGGTGGTGCTTGTGTTCCGGCAATGTAAGCAACGACTGGTTTATCAATAGCTTCTGCAATATACTGCGCTGCGGCTTCTTCACGACCGCCACCTGGCTGCCCAACTAATACGATCGCTTGTGTGGTATCATCTTCGTCAAGAATTTGCAGCCATTGAATAAAAGATGAGCCTACGACTGCATCACTTCCAATACTGACACTAATGGACTGCCCCAAACCAGCTTTGGTTAATTCTCTGGCGATTTCGTAAGTGAGGGTCGTACTGCGACTTAAGATTGCAACAGTTCCAGGAGTATAAAATTCACTCGGTTGAGTCCCTAAAAGTATTTTTCCAGGTACGATGATCCCCGGACTATTTGGTCCTACCACCAAAGTTTCTGTTGCTTCGGCTACGCGAAGTAACTTTACCATGTCCAAAGGTGGTACACCTGGGGAAATAATAATAATTTGGCGGATACCGGATGCGATCGCTTCCAATGCTGCATCCAGCACTTGGTATGGGTGTACGCAAATAATAGTGGTATCAATTGCTTGAAATTGCCTCACCACCTGTTCTACTAGGTCAAATATCGGAATATCATAGAGTTTCTGTCCACCACCTCCAGGAATTACCCCAGCTATCAAATTTGTGCCGTAAGCTTTCATTTGATCAACATGAGTTGCTGATATGTATTCACTGAAGCCCTGAATTAAGACTTTGGTGTCTGGCTTTAAATTCATAAAAAAAGTAATGTAATTTAGGAAACCTAGTAGCTTGAGTCATTGGGAAATGCGGACGCTTTGATCTGGTATCGGATTATATTCATCAAGGCAGAAACCGCACAAAAGTTTCTCGTAGCTAGAGCGTACCTTTGCTCTGTTTGAACGGAGTGTCTCAAGGAAGACATCTCCGCAAGGGTTTTCAGGCACCTTTTCTATAAATAGGTAACTTGGTAAGACGAACAGCTTCTGTGACGGCTTCATCTAAATTTTCCATAACCACGATGGGTGCCGCAGCTTGCGTTTTAAGTGTTGCTAAATATTTTCTCGCTGTAGTAAATTCTGAACCTGCTAATCGGACAACCAAGCATGGGAAATGACCATCTCGATGGCTTCTGCTACCGTTGGAACGTGACACCTGTTGTTTGAGTTCGTTTTTGTGGTGTTGTACAAAATTGTCAATGGCTTCAACGACATCCTCAGTTTGAGGAATATTAGCTAGGAAGTTAATGAGGATCACTTGAATAGTTTTATCAGTCACTAAATTTTTCAAAGCATTTTCCAACCGATACTTCAATGTAGTTGGTGAAGTATTAATAGGTGAGGCGTGGCGCAAATTTAAACATACACCTGGCTTACCACCCGCATTAGCGACTAAATCTAGAGTTGCCATTACTGAACCTGCACCATTACCCAAAATTCCTATCTTACCTTGTAGTCCTATGCCGTCCCAATCGCCTAAAATACTGTTGACCTCAACAATAGAATGACGGGTAACAGTTTTTTTCGCCATCTCAGCAATCTCAGAATGACGCCCGATGGCTCGTTCATTAATACTCACATTACCATTGAGAGCCATAACTTGATTTGAAGCGTTCACAGCTAGAGGATTGATTTCGACCAAATCTAAGTCTTTTTCCACAAATAACTGATACATCTTCTGCACAACATCGCTTACCGACTGCATCAATGTCCCCTGCAAGCCCATTTTCAAAGCCAGTCGTCTTGCATAAAATGGGGAGAATTCTTGTTCAACGACAACATGCTGCATTTTTTCTCCAGCCGATTCCCATTCAATATCCGCTTCTGTGCAACCTAAAAGTATTGGTCGGCAAACAGCGGTGTCGAGAACGACTGCTAGATATAATTCCTGTTCGGTGCTATATTTTGCCTCTGCTAATAACACGGATGGTAATTCACCGAAAACTGGCAAATTAAAGATGTTTTGGGCAGCGGCGATCGCATCAATAGTTGTTTCTACAAATCTAACCCCACCTACTTTTGCTCTTCCACCCGCATACACCTGCGATTTTAGTACAATCGGGTAGCTAATTTTTAAACGTTTTAGTTCTGTGGGATGGTCAATTCTTTGAGACGGCAATACAGGAATGCCTATCTTTCCAAACCATTCTTTAACTTGGTACTCTAATAAATCCATTAGGACAAATCCCTTGTTTATCACTTTCATGCATGTTACTGTGGTGTTCCTGAACACACAAACACTGTGTTCTCTTTACGGAATAAAGCTTTAGTTAGCTGTTAAAATTGTTTCTCTTTTAAAAATTTTATCTAATTTTTGCGGAGGAGGTAAAGAATTTCAACCGTCACCCGATATACCAATCCTACTTGATTTCCAAACACAAGGGATAAGGGAGACAAAGAGTAAAAGGGGCACAAGGGAGAGGTGTTCGCATCTCTGTTTAGGATTGCTATATTGCGAATCTAACAACAAGTTATCTATTCTCTAAGTAAATC
>JAQYWN010000429.1 GCA_029379265.1 Rhizonema sp. NSF051 | reverse complement strand
AACTAAGTATGTTCAAAATAAAGTTATTTATTTTACGTATCTTTATAATTCTATTGGTATTGTTATTAGGCTGTCACGGGATTGAACAAAATTTAGCGACAGCTAAACCTAAAAGTTGTCTAGGGCAAGATGAAAAATTTAGTCTTGTTTTTCTTAAAACTAATAATCAGGGTGAGAAAGATGAAAATGGCATTAATCATGTGATTATTTTTAACCCTAAATCAGAAGAACTAGATTTTAAAGTTAACGTTGGTCTATCTCATAAGCTTTATACAAAAAATGTAAATGGAAGATTTCGTCAAGAATATGTGCCCAAACAGTTTCATGAGATGATTGCCGAGGAAAATGCTAAGTTAAATGGAAAAACACCTCTTGCAGCAATTAACGCTGACTATATAGATACAGAAAATAAACCTCAAGGTTTGAATATTTCTCGTGGTGTGGAGTATTCAGGTGTGTTTAAAAATAAGCGTTCTTCCTTTGGTATATCCGGAGGAGAAGCAAAGCAGCGTCAGGCTACTCTCCAAGTAGGAAAGAGGAAAAACAATATTCTTAATTACAACTTAGTTGGAGGTAATGGCAGATTTTATCAGAACGGCAAGTTTAAAGATATTTGTCAAGCCTTAGGAGAATCAGCTTGTAATCAAGTAACGAATCGTTCAATGGTAGCCATAACGACTAAAGGGGATGTGATCTTACTCGTTAATGACGCTAGAGCAAACTCAAATATTAAATTATCTCAACTTAATCAAGAACTTTTACCAAATATGTTTGATGATGTCCTCAAAGGTATTGCTCGTAATAACTGTTTGGGCAATATTCTTGAAGGGATGTTATTTGATGGCGGAATGTCTCCAGGATTTTACTACAACAATAAAATCTATGTCGAAAATCCAGGACCAATTGGTTCAGTATTTTTAATTTACCAAAAAGGAGTTAGCAACTGAGCGCAGTCAAATCTTATCTTGCTACTAAACTCAGCAGATTGAAGCAGGAAAATTCATACTAATATCAAAGGAAGAAGACGACCTCTCTAATGCTGGATGAAGATGAGAATATGTCTGAAGTTACGCGCAAGATAGTCTTTCTCCTATGCTTTATTGCTATATACGGAACTTGATATTTTCGGGGAACAATATCGAAATTATATGTTGCTCACAGGGAGAGTTATTCCCAAATTCTTTAGCTCAGTAGTCTTACTAAAATAATATGTGCTTTAAAGTTTTGAATTTGCCTGTATGAGAGAGGCTTGATACTGACGCTTACAGAGATTAGCGATCCCATTGCTACCTGAAAACGTTACGCTAGAAAGTGAAGCTTAAAAAAAGACTATGAATCCGCAAGAAATAGCAGATACACTTAAAGAATTATTTAATGCTGCAACTATCAATACCGTTGCACCAGGTTCTTGGCAAATAGAAACGCAGAATCTACGGCTGTTAGTGATGCTTTCGGATGATGAAACTTGGTTGCGGATTTTGCTACCAATTGTACCATTACAAGAAGCTCAACCATTTTTAGAACAATTTTTAGAAGCGAATTTTGATGACACTCAAGAAGTACGCTACGCTTTACACCAAAATGTGATTTGGGGAGTGTTTCAGCATAATTGTGCCAGTTTGGTTGAAGAAGATTTTCGAGATGCGATCGCTCAACTCATTTCTCTGCATAAAAGTGGTTTAGATAATGTCTTCAATCGACTTATTGAAAGCCGTATCCGACAAATCATTTTGGCTGCGAAACAGCAAGGGCAGTCCCTACAAGCCACTATGCAAAACCTCGACCGCTTTTATGCAGAAGGATTGATGGGAGAAATAGATCAATCTGCACAAGTGCGGGAGGAAGTTTTAACTGCTTGGCGGCGTCAGTTGGAACGTTTATGGGATGAGATTGATTAGTAATTAATAATTAGGGTGTAGAAAATATGGATATCATTGAAATTTTGAAAGAAGACTATCAAAGATTTCCTGTTAATCAAACATACAGTATCTACGCACAAGATGTTTATTTTCAAGACCCGCTTAACAAATTTCATGGAGTTAAGCGGTACAAGTTAATGATTAAATTCATGGAGACTTTGTTTATAAACACCAAAATGGACTTGCACAACATTTACCTTGAAAGAGACACAATTAAGACCGAGTGGACACTCAGTTGGAATACTCCCCTACCTTGGAAACCGCGCGTAGCTGTTCCAGGCAGGAGTGAGTTGCGCCTCAATGCCCAAGAGATGATTGTTTCTCACATCGATTATTGGAACTGTTCGCGCCTAGATTTACTAAAACAGCACTTTAAACAAACAAATAAACAGACGATAATGTAAATAAGTGTAAACACTTCTCACACAAGAAAGAATTATCCATGCGTGTAATTTTAATGACAGGTAAAGGCGGTGTGGGCAAAACTTCAGTAGCTGCCGCCACTGGACTTCGTTGTGCCGAACTTGGTTATCGTACATTAGTTCTGAGTACAGATCCGGCTCACTCTTTAGCAGACAGTTTTGACATAGAACTAGAACATGCACCGCGCCAAATTCGTCCAAATTTGTGGGGTGCAGAACTGGATGCACTGCAGGAACTAGAGACGAACTGGGGTTCGGTAAAGCGCTACATTACCCAAGTTCTACAGGCACGAGGTTTAGATGGGGTGCAGGCGCAAGAATTGGCAATCTTACCCGGTATGGATGAGATTTTTGGCTTGGTTAGGATGAAGCGCCACTACGATGAAGGCGATTTTGATGTGCTAATTATCGATTCAGCCCCTACTGGTACAGCATTACGTCTACTCAGTCTACCAGAAGTGAGCGGTTGGTATATGCGCCGCTTTTACAAACCGTTTCAAAATATCTCAGTCGCACTAAGACCTTTGGTAGAACCTTTTTTTAAACCAATCGCTGGTTTCTCTCTACCTGACGAAGAGGTAATGGACGCACCTTACGAGTTTTACCAACAAATTGAAGCTTTAGAAAAAGTATTAACTGACAATACTCAAACCTCAGTACGTCTCATCACCAACCCTGAAAAGATGGTGATTAAAGAGTCTCTTCGTGCTCATGCTTATCTGAGTTTATATAATGTTGCCACAGATTTGATAGTGGCAAATCGGATTATTCCCAATGAAGTACAAGATCCCTTTTTTCAAAGGTGGAAAGAGAATCAACAGCAATATCGCCAAGAAATCCATGAAAACTTTCACCCACTTCCAGTAAAAGAAGTTCCTCTTTTTTCTGTAGAAATGTGTGGTTTAGAAGCTTTAGAACGTCTGAAAGAAATACTATACAAAGATGAGGACCCAACTCAAGTTTATTACAAAGAAACCACTATCAAAATCATTCAAGAGCAAAATCAGTACAGTTTAGAGCTTTACCTACCTGGTATTCCCAAAAATCAGGTGCATCTGAGTAAAACGGGTGATGAACTTAACATTACTATTGGCAATCATCGCCGTAACTTAGTATTGCCACAAGCCTTAGCTGCACTCCAACCTACAGGAGCAAAGATGGAGGATGACTATCTCAAAATTCGTTTTGCTGATCAGGCAAAGAGCGTTGAGCGTTAGAAGTGTAGGTTGTGAAATATTCTCTTTCTTTTCTTGGCGCTCTTGCCGACAGAGATTTTGCAAGGGCGGGGGAACTCTCCTGACGCAATTTCATTACTTATCTTTGTAGTTCGCCATGGTGTCGGTTACGCGTAGCGCAACCGCACACTCTGCTGTTGGCGATTTTAGTTCCTAAACTTTTATGCGGCTTGTTGGCGCTTCAATTGTATCAGTGCTTGACATTCTCTGCTAGCATCCCTAGAGCGTCGGTCAAGTAATATGGATTGACAAAAAAGGCGTAATATGAATTGAATCATCCCCCAAAGAAATTGGGTATTATCACTGGTGCCTGATTATGCGTCCACCCCAATGGAATCCTCCCGTTGAATTATCGGAACTAGAGCAAGGGATAATTTCCCGGATCAAGAGAGCCAAACTATTTATCTTCCTACGTTACAACCGCCATCATCTATTTAATGACGAGTTTCAATCTGAATTGACAACTATATTTAAAGACAGCACAGTAGGTCAGTGTCCTGTTCCACCAGCACAACTGGCATTGGCAGTGATTTTACAAGCTTACACAGGGGTTTCGGATGACGAGATGATTGAAGCGTTGGTGATGGATCGACGGTGGCAATTGGTACAAGGGTTGCCATGATTGCCAAAACCCACCATTTAGTAAAGGTACTTTGGTAAATTTTAGACAAGCGATGATAGATTTTGGACTCGACCAACGTCTAATTGAGCGCACGGTAGAAATTGCCAAGTCCCAAGGAGGATTTGGTTCCAGTAATTTGAGGGCAGCATTAGACTCTTCTCCGTTATGGGGAGCTGCAAAGGTAGAGGATACGTATAATTTATTGGGCCATGCATTACGCAAAGCCGTGAGGTTGATAGCGCAGGCTTCAGGACAATCAATAACGGATGTAGCCGAACAGACTCAGGTATCTAATGTAGTCACAGGAGATTCTCTCAAAGCAGCTCTGGACTTGAACTGGGATGACCAACAAGAACGGTCAGATGCAATATCCGTGATTCTTAATGCCTTGGATACAATCGAATTATGCATAGAAAAAAAAATTGATGATGAGCGATTAGAGCCAGTGAAAGAGACTCTGGAAGTGGCAAGAAAAATTCAAAACCAAGATGTGACAACTAATTCTCAAGGTCAACCCATACTTAAGACAGGAGTGGCTAAAGACCGCCGTATTTCTATTGAAGATGCTGATATGCGTCACGGTCGTAAAAGTCGCTCCAAACGCTTTGATGGCTATAAACGCCATGTTTTAAGAGATTTGGATATTGGGGTGGTGCGAGCAGTCGGATTGACTTTAGCTAATGCTCCAGAAGCAGAGGTAACGTCTGAACTAGATATTGATTTGAAAGCCCAGAAGGTAAACATCACTGAATTACATATTGATCGGGCTTATTTAAGTAGTAGTTGGGTTAAACAACGCTCACTCGATTTACAGATTTTCTGTAAAGCTTGGCCAGTTCGTAATGGTGATCATTTCAATAAAACAGATTTTGTTCTGAATTGGGAACTTGGACTTATCAGTTGTCCCAACCAAGTGAGTATTCCCTTTACGGAAGGAAAAACTGTTCACTTCCCTTCACTGGAATGTAACGTTTGTCCATTGCAGTTGCGTTGTACTACCTCCACTAAAGGTCGTAGTGTCTCGATTCACCCAGACGAAATCTTCATGCAAGAGTTACGCCTCCGCCAATCTACCGAAACTGGACGTGCCAAACTCCGAGAGCGAACCCAAGTAGAACATACTTTGGCACATATCGGTCGATGGCAAGGAGACCGTGCTCGTTATGTTGGTTGGCGTAAGAACTTATTTGATTTACGTCGTGTTGCAGTTGTTCATAATCTCCATGTAATTGCACGGATGCAAAATATAACTTATCACCAACAAGCTTGTTAAATTCCTTAATCAACGATCGCGTCTTTACTATTCCTGGTTTTTCTTACCTTACAATACTTCTTCTTTGTCAACCCGTATTACTTGACCGATGCTCTAGCTTGTCTGATCAATTCCATGCAATTCTCACTTTGAAGAATAGGATTACTATAGATGTGGTTCTAAACGCCTCTAAGTTGTACTGGCATAGCTAAATAGGTCATTTTCAAGCCACCTAAGGGTGTGAAAATGACTGGAGTTAAATTGGTGTTCAGTTGCATTTGAATTTCGGAAGATGGCAAAGCTTTTATCCCTTCCATTAAATATTTGATATTAAAAGCAATATCTATATCTTCTCCAGATATCTGTGCTGCCATTGACTCCATAGCGCTACCTACATCTTGAGATTCACAAGACAAGGTAAGTCCTTGTGCTGCATTGTCTAAGCTCAGCTTAACAATATTATTTTTTTGGTCAGCTAATACAGCAATTCTTTCCAACGCACTCAAAAATTGTTTTCTATCCAGAGTGAGTTCTCTCTGAAATTGGCGGGGGATCAGCATTGAGTAAGCAGGATAAGGACCTTCTAATGTGCGGCTTGTCAAACGTTGATTCTGCCATTCAAAAACAACTTGACCTTGATCGAAATACAAGGCGACAAGTTCTTCTTGAGAACTGTTATGAGCCAACATTCGCTCTAATTCCCGCAAGGTTCTAGCTGGTAATGTGACTTCTAGCTTTCCTTCGTAACCAGTGTCTGGACTTTGGTTGGTAGTTTGTACAACTGCTAAGCGATGTCCGTCAGTAGCTGCAAATTCCAAGCTGTCTTGCTCAACGGTTAAATGCACTCCGGTAAGGACTTGCTTGGTTTCATCAGGGCTGGTAGCAAATAGGGAACCGCGCAATCCCTCAATGAGTGCCGTAACCTGAAGCTGTGTCGCTTGTGTATTTTCAATTAAGGGGAGCTCTGGAAACTCTTCGCCTCCCATTGCTCTGACTTGATAGCGACCACTTTTTGAAGTCAGTGTGACAATTAAACCTTCGCTGCTTGGAGTATTTGAATCTGCTGATTCATCCTCCAAAGTGATTTCTCCCTCTGAAAGACGAGAAGTAATATCATTGAGCAGCTTGGCAGGAATGGCGATCGCTCCCCCTTGTATGACTTCAGCATTCAAACTGGTACGGATACCCAAACTGAGATCGAAGCCGGTTAAGCTCACCTGGTTAGTTTCAGCATTAGCTTGTAGCAGCACGTTAGCAAGTACCGGATGAGTCGGGCGTGAAGGTACGGCACGGCTCGTAAGTGAGAGGTTAGTACTGAGGTCGCTTTGGGTGCAAACTAATTTCATGCTTTTGATTCAGCTTGTGTGTTCGATATCGTAGCACTGTTGTGGATAAATGAGGAGTCAGGCAGGGAATTTCTTGAGCCTTGTGGCTTGTGAACTTTGCTTGACTACTAATATTAGTAATATTATTTGAATAGTAGTAGTAGTCGCTGTGGAAACTGTGGAAAAACTAGCATAAGCTTTTCAAGGTAAAATATTTTGTAATTTATCCCTGTGGAAAACTTGTGGAAAAGTTGGGCTGTTTCTCCACAGGGTAGTTATACTTATTTAAAATTTCCACAGTTTATATAA
>JAQYWN010000428.1 GCA_029379265.1 Rhizonema sp. NSF051 | reverse complement strand
AATCAACATACAGTAGTATCATCTAAATAATTCCATAGCTTGTTCTGATTTTAAGGCGCTTCTCAGGAGCGCCGACCAAGGCGATACGGATGTGCGCCGTTGCCAAGGGCATCGCATAGTTGCTATTGTCATTTGTCTATTGCTCTCAGTTCAATTAGTTATTTGCTGTTATGTAATATTTTTACAAATAAACTCTACGGTAATCTTATTGAATTACCTAAAATGCAGGCTTTGATATGTATTTATCCTAATAATTAAGGTGTTTATGTTTACTAAATTATCTATGTATGGACTATTGAGTACTTTGCTTAGCTTTCTCCAAAGATTTAAGCAGCGAAGAATCCGTATTTTTTTCCTAATGTTTGCAGTGGGACTTGGCTTAATTCTGGCTGTCTCTGCTTGTTCTTCAAACACCAGCGATCAAGGAACAATAAAGCAGAAGACAGCATCGGCATCCAATCAGGGTTCAGCAGCTAGCGGCACTGTGATTCGTGTTGGCTTTCAGAAAGCGGGAACAATCTTGAGTGTGACGAAGGCAAAAGGAAACTTGGAAAAAGCTTTGGCTGCCTCCGGTACTTCTGTAACTTGGACTGAATTTCCATCTGGTCCCCCAATGTTAGAAGCTATAAGCGCTGGAAGTATTGACTTCGGTTATACCGGAGAATCACCACCCATATTTGCCCAAGCCGCAGGCACTCCTTTGGTTTATGTTGCTTACGATCCTTGGAGCCCCAAGGGTGAAGCTATTCTTGTTCCCAAAAACTCACCTATTAAAACGGTGGCTGATCTCAAAGGCAAAAAAGTTACTTTTGTGAAAGGCTCAAATACTAATTATTTGGTAGTAAAAGCACTGGAAAAAGCAGGACTACAGTATAGTGATATCAAAGTAGCTTCTCTCCAGCCTTCTGATGCCCGTGCTGCCTTTGAGGGAAAAAACGTTGATGCGTGGGCAATTTGGGACCCGTATCTAGCTGCTGCACAGAAAGCAACAGATGCACGTACTTTAACAGATGGGACTGGACTAGCTGCTAATCGTGGCTATTATCTCGCTGCCAAGTCTTTTGCCGAAGCCCATCCTGATACTTTAAAAACAGTTTTGGATGAGCTAAAGAAAGTTAGTGACTGGGCAAAGAGTACTCCTACTGAAGTTGCTAAATTTCTCTCGCCTGCATTGAAAATTAATGCTGACGTTTTGGAGGTAGCGGAAAAGCGGCGCGATTATGGTGTGCTTCCGATGACCAATGAAGTGATTGCCAAACAGCAAGAAGTTGCCGATGCCTTCTACAAAATCAAACTTGTGCCGAAACAAATTAATGTCAAGGAAATAGTTTGGCAAGGAAATAAGTAACCTCAGTAGATCACGAACTTTCAGAAATCAACGTGAAAATAAGCGTTTCAGCCCTCGCCACTCTTGCAGGCGCATTGCATTAGTTTAATAGCGTAGACGCGGAGCGGCTTGTCGTCAGACATCGCATAACTGCTATGTGTGGTATTGGCTGAAATGCTGATTTGAACGTGCTTTCTCAATATAGAAGTGTCTTGCTGAAATGTCCATGTGGCAAGACTTCTAAAAAACTTTGTGATCTACTGAAGCTTCCAAATTTAATAATAGAGTCAGCATTCAGCCTTTCAAAGTAAGTCCCACGTTTTCAAGCGTTGGAGCATAGAATCGCGAATGTCTCCAACAAGCAATATAGCTGAATTTATCAGTATACATGACTTGTTTGAGTGTTCAATATGAAAGCTGAATTTTTCAAGCCTCCACTGTACATGGGAGGTGTCAGTGTCAGTAGTTGACCCGTGGAGATTTAAGCAATCAGTATTAGATAATTACTTAACCATTCCTTAACTTTTTCTTAATTTGTTGTAAACTAAGCGAATAATCTTCTGTTGGCTAAAGTTAAAGCGAACCAAGAGGAGGTGAGGCTCACCTTTCACAAAAATCCTCTTTGGTACAGCTCTTTAGCGATCAAATGTCTACTATGTCAACAGTCTCTACCGTAGTTCCATTCCTTGGTGCATCCCGATGATTTTAGAGTCTGCCTCACTCATACTTACTGCCGCAACAGATACCTCGACTCAATCTTGGTCATTCCCGTCAATTTTTTCCGGGACGCTACACACGTATAGTATCAAGCGCATGGCGTTGGCGTTGGTCATTGGACTGTTTGTCGGTTTAGAGCGGGAGTGGCGACAGAAGCAGGCTGGAGTGAGAACCTTTGGTTTTGTGTCGCTATTGGGCAGCTTAGGCGGAATACTAAATGAAAATTACGCCTTATTAAGTATTGCCTTACTGGGTCTCCCTATCGTTTTCTTGAACCTTAAAACTTTACGTGCTAACAAGGGCACTGAGTTGACCACATCTGTTGCCATGTTGGTAACCGGATTTGCTGGAGTGTTGTGTGGACAGGGTCATACCGTGACTCCTGTAGCTGTGGCAGTGATGAGTGCGGCGTTACTCTCTTGGAAAGAAAGCCTTAAAGGTTTTAGCCTCGGTCTGAGCGCCACCGAACTCCGGTCGGCAATTATGCTGGCGATGTTATCGTTTGTCATTTATCCGGCTTTGCCAAAGGGGAGCTTCGACCCGTGGAAATTGGTGCAACCGCGTGAAGCTTGGCTAACTGTGATTTTGGTAGCTGGCATAGGTTTCGTTAACTACATACTGTGGAAGATTTACGGAACTCGAGGCATACAGGTGGCTGGCTTTTTAGGTGGTTTGGTCAACAGCAGTGTTGCTGTCGTCGAGCTAGCCAAGCGGGTGTATGAAACTCAAGGGCGTCTTTGTGAGGTGGCATATCAAGGCATCATTCTAGCTACGGCCGCTATGGTGGTTCGCAACGCTGTGCTATTGGCTATCCTGTCTCCACTAGCTTTTAAATCATCAGCACCAGCACTAGCTCTCATGCTGATGGGGATCGTCGGGCTGACTTTTGTCCAGCTTTTACCTCAGGCTAAATTCTCAAAGCGTTGGCTTGACACAGCTTCTAATAGCAACCAATCAGAGGAAAATCCGACCGCACTGAATTTTGAATCACCTTTCTCGCTCCAATCAGCGTTGAAGTTCGGACTGATTTTTCTGGCGCTGCAAATTGGTGCGGTACTGGCACAGAAGATGCTGGGTCAATTTGGTTTTTACGCCATCAGTATACTTGGGGGCTTGATTTCTAGTGCCAGCGCAGTCGCTTCTGCGGCGACACTAGCTGCTCACGGTATACTCCCTGTAAAAGTGGCAGGCACTGGTGCGGTGCTGGCTTCTGTTGCAAGCGCATTAGTGAACCTGCCGTTGGTTGCAAAAATCGCTCGTGAGCCGCGACTCACCATTCGGTTGGCTGTTGCGCTGGGATTAATTGTGGCACTAGGCTTAGTCGGTACTATTTTCTCCTCAATATAATACTGTCGGTTTTACGAGTGCGATCGCGCTGTACTATTTATGAAGATTATTATTGGTGTAAAATTGATAGCGGTTTTAGGTACAACTAGTGTTGAGCCAGCATTGCCAACGCTGGCTCAAGACCTCAGCAACTGCGGAGCAATAAGGAAGATTTGACTCAAGTGGCTCGTGGAGGAAACAATTAATGACTTGGAAAACGATATTCATCTTTGTAGTACTAGCAACTTTCATCATACTACTTGTTGGTTGGCTAACCTCAATTGGAGTCTTACCAATTAGTCATGTGATTAACTACAGCCCTGCTGAGATGAGTTTTATTCGAGTTTGGACTAGGTTGGCGATAACAATTGGAATTATTCTTCCGACGATTGCATTTATTGTTTGGTTTAAATCTCCTGAAGTTCGCAAAATCTACAGAATCTAGAGGTATTGAATCAATTTGTGTTGCCGTTTTCTTTATTGAGGCATCAGCAACGGTTTCAATCACCGATTTCTCGTGCGTTTGAGCAGGTGTTGGTGCAGGAATATGAGGCAGTCTGTGAGCCTAGACAAGAGTAAGCGTAACGGTTAATCAGTCTTGATGAAAAAGTAAACCGTCATGCTCAAACCTATCAGAATAATGAAGCTGCGTACTAATTTGGGTTCTATCCGACGAACGTAGTATACTCCCCAGTAACCGCCAAGCAAACTTCCACAAGACATTAAAATCGCATATTGCCAAGCGATCGCACCCGCAACCATAAAGGCAAGCATCGCAACACTGTTGATACAAGCATTGAGCGTCGTTTTGAGGGCATTCATCGCGTGAACATTTTTCATTCCCATGATGCTAAAAGTTGCCAGCATCAAAATCCCCGAACCACCCCCAAAGAAGCCACCATAAGTAGCGATCGTAAACTGTAGCAGCCCGAAAACTAGCATTGTTAAAGGTGAATATTTGGATGAAATGGGACGATGTATTTGGAACCATGTTGCAATTAATGGGTTTAACGCGAACAATGCCGTTGCAATCAGCAGTAAATAAGGCACGAGCTTGGTAAATAGGGTTTGTGGTGTGTGCAACAGCAGTAGTGAGCCGATTGCTCCACCGATAACGCTAACGCCTATCAGAACCCAATATTGTTGACGGTGAATTAAAAGCTCATGACGGTAAGCACGAATGCTTGCCAAATAACCCACCAAAGTAACCGTGTTGTTTGTTGCGTTTGCATTAATAGGTGTTAAACCTGCAAACAACAGGGCAGGAAATGAAATAAAACTACCGCCCCCAGCGACTCCATTTAGGGCACCTGTAAGCAGACTTGCGCCGAATAGTAAAAGTGGCTGAGAGAAAAGAGTCAGAGTTGTCATTTAAAGCCTCTTAGCTTAATCAAATAAAAGGAACCGATCTGCACTTTAAGGGGCGGCTCCCATTTAAACAAATGCTTTTTGCTATCCAAACGATTGCTTAAATCAATTGGATAAGAGATAATAAGTCATCATAACTACTCTAAGCACTGTGTACTCACGAGAATTGAGAATATACAATGTAAATACGCAGTCGATAAAAACGGATATGCTTGTCATTGACGGTGGTACGGCGAGGACAACAGCAGGCATCAAGGCAAAATAAGCGAATCATGCGTTCCGGTGAGTAAGTAAACTTGCCTTATGTGTTTTACCACCTTCGCGCTGCTGAGTTAATTTGGAAAAAATTGACAATAATTTAAATCTAGAGCTTCTATCAATGCCTCTCTACCATTCAATTGGTAAACAATAGACATCTCCAGTTCCGGACGTAGGGGCGTTCGCCGCGACTGCGTTCTGTGTAGGGTACGGCTTTCCTGACCCTTACCCTCAGAATTTAACGAACGCATAATTAATTTGCACGAACTTAGTCTAAATATACAAAAACTCGTATTCCCGAGCATCGGATTGTTAAGAGTGGCACTCCCAGATTACCGATATAAAATTTGAAGCCATCACGACTCAACGGACTACACTCTGTTACAATGCAGATTGGCGGCATTCGTTCTCAGTCTTTGCGCAACTGCCCATTCAGCCCTTCAAACTTTTATCCGTCCGCCTAAGACTGACGCCTTGACAGGCGACAGGCCGATGTTATTTCTGGAGTTCTATGTCTTTTTCTACTCTCGGCTTGTCTAATGAAATTATCCGTGCCGTCACTGAGCTAGGGTACACCGAACCCACGCCAATCCAGATACAGGCGATTCCTGCCGTATTGTCGGGGAGCGATTTGCTAGCAGGTGCCCAAACTGGCACCGGCAAGACTGCTGGTTTCACCCTACCGCTTCTGCATAGGTTATCGTCTGACGAAAGCCCCAAAGGCAGTAAAAGTGAATACCCGCCAATCCGGGCGCTGATTCTCACTCCAACTCGCGAACTCGCCGCACAAGTCGAGGAAAGCGTGCGCGAGTACGGAAAGTACCTGAAGCTGAACACGATGGTGATGTTCGGCGGCGTCAGCATTAATCCGCAAAAACGGCTTTTGAAGGGTCGCGTGGATATTCTGGTTGCTACCCCAGGGCGACTGCTAGACCATGTGCAGCAGGGCACAGTGAAGCTGTCGCATATTGAGGTTTTGGTGTTGGATGAAGCGGATCGGATGTTGGACATGGGTTTTATTCATGATATCCGCCGTATTCTGTCGCTCTTGCCTAAACAGCGACAGAACTTACTATTTTTCGCGACCTTCTCGGACAAACTCAAGGCGCTCGCAGCAGGACTGCTTAACCACCCGAAGATGATAGAGGTAGCACGCAGCAACGTTACCGCCGACACGGTGGCGCAGAGAGTTTACCAGGTAGACCGTGACCGGAAGCGCGAATTACTTACTCACCTGATTCGGCAATACAACTGGTATCAAGTGCTGGTGTTTACACGCACTAAATATGGGGCTGACCGTCTGGTTAAACAGTTGACTCTTAACCGCATTCAAGCACTGGCAATCCACGGTAACAAGAGCCAGTCGGCGCGTACCCACGCTCTGGAAAAGTTCAAGAACGGCAGTCTACAGGTACTGGTGGCAACGGATGTTGCTGCTCGTGGTCTCGATATCAGTGAACTACCGCATGTCGTCAACTTCGATTTGCCCAATGTACCCGAGGATTATGTTCATCGCATTGGTCGTACTGGTCGTGCTGGGGCGTCAGGTGAAGCCGTATCCCTGGTGTGCGTCGATGAATACCAGCTGTTAAAGGATATTGAAAAACTGATTGGGCAGCAGTTGCCATTAGAAGCGATCACTGGCTTTAAACCTAACTCCACAAAATTGCCCGAACCAATTCAAGATGGACGCAAACACAAACCCAGAGGCGGACTTGACAAGCGGAAGGCTCACTCTACCGATAAACCCCAAGCACCAACATCAGCTAAAAAATCGGCAAAGCGAATTGTGGCAGGTGGCAACAAGTCAGGTACACGTTCGGGAGCATCCC
The DNA here is from genome assembly GCA_029379265.1 of Rhizonema sp. NSF051. GTDB lineage: Bacteria > Cyanobacteriota > Cyanobacteriia > Cyanobacteriales > Nostocaceae > Rhizonema. The sequence continues at coordinate 265 of JAQYWN010000428.1, read as the reverse complement.
GCCGTTCCGCTAAACGCTCTAGCTAATCCATCGTATTTGCTAAAGGGTTACTGCGACCAAACTTCGCTATAGTCGTAGGGAAATTTTGGGATCATAAAGAAACGTCCACCTATCTAATTGGTGGACAGTTGACATAATTTCAAACTGGAGCTTCTGCCAATGGCTATCTACGATTCAATTGGTAAACAATATACAAAAACTCGTATTCCCGATACTCGGATTGTTAAGAATAATCGATTTTTTAGTTTTTTGACTCATAATATAT
>JAQYWN010000427.1 GCA_029379265.1 Rhizonema sp. NSF051 | reverse complement strand
AAAAAATATAGCTAAGTAAAGGATGTGTAAACGAGTACAAAATATTTTTGCGTAAAAAATATATACAATCTTACTATTAATAAAAAAAGTAGAATGTGGCTTTGTCTATAGCTTTTCTCGTTTGAGTCACGTACAAATTTTCCTCAATATTGCTCTTGAACGGGCTTGGGTTTCAAACAAGTGAGTGCTGTGTAGAGATGCAACAAGTTGCGTCTCTACATAATTGGAATTGCTTATTGCATGCAGCTCAAGCTTCTTTAATTTTTAATTCCAAGGGAGAGTTACTAGTCTGCATTTGTGATTTCCAAGACTGTGCGTAAAGTCCATCTTGAGCGATGAGATCGTCGTGACTACCCGACTCTACAATCCGACCGGCACGCATGACGTGAATAATATCAGCTCGCATTGCCAACGTGAAGCGGTGAGTGATGACAACTGCAGTGCGACTATTCGCCATTGTGCGGAATCTTTCCAGCCAGTCAAACTCAGCCCAAGGGTCCATCGCACTCGTTGGCTCATCTAGAATAATCATTTGAGCGCGTCTGAAAAACGACCGAGCTAGAGCAAGCCGTTGCCATTCCCCACCACTCAGATCATTACCATTTGGGAACCATTTCCCCAGCATCGAATCGTAACCTTGGGGTAAACGCATAATCGTTTCATGGACTCCAGCAGATCGTGCGGCTGCTTCAATTTCAGCTATACCAGCACGAAGTGATAAATCCCCCAGTCCAATATTCTGGGCAGCATTTACATAGAAGGGGACTGGCATTTGAAACAAAACTGTGACGAGGCGTTGGAATTCCTGAACGGAGAAGTTCCGGATATCATTTCCGTCGAGTTCAAGGCTTCCTGACTCAGGATCGTAAAAACGGCAGAGAAGTTTGATGAGAGTGCTTTTGCCAGCACCGTTATCCCCAACAATAGCAACAATTTTCCCCGCAGGAATGGTGAGGTTAAAGTTTTCTAAAACCGGGCGATCGCTTCCTGGGTAGCGGAACGTTACGTCACGAAAGCGAATTCCCTCTTTGAGTTTTGTTGGTATTGGCAATGGTTGAGGTGGATCTATAACTTTAGGTTTGATCTGCAAAAACTCAAAAAGGTCACTAATAAACAAAGCATTTCTATACATTTGCCCCAAGTTGCTGAGCACAGACCGGATTAACCCCTGGCCTTGACTAAAAGCTTGGTAAAATAAAGCTAAGTCGCCTAAAGAAATGATTCCTAATAAGACTTGCTCACCCATCCAAGCAAGGGCAGCACCAGTAATTAAAAGAGTAATAACTCCAGCAATGAGACGACCTAAAGTCTGATCTTTAACTAACTTGAGTTTCTCATTGCGTAAACGATAGCGCAACTTTTGGTAAGCTGACTGAAAATAAGAACCCAGGTTGAACAACCGCATTTCAGATGCTACCGTACTTTCAGTAAGTAGTATTTCGTAATACTCCAGCCATCGCCGATCAATAGTTGTCTGTTGCCACCAGCGATAATACCGCTTATTTAGGCAAAGTACTACATAGAAGGCTGGCAAGGCACTGAATAATAAAAAGAACGGTAGCCAAATACCATAGGGTAGTAGGACTGCCGCCATCGTTAAAAGAGTAATGCTATTTTGTAGCAGACTGCCTGTGTTTTCTAGTAGTGCAAGAGAACGCTCACCAGCACCACTACGTGCCCGGTTCAGGTGGTCGTGGTACTGCGATGACTCATAACAGCCTAAATCTATAGCCATTGACTGGGAATGTACCAAACGACTAATATGGTCTTGTACCAGTTCTGACTGAGCTGTGCGAATCCATTCACTAGCACTTCCTAGAACCTCGTTGAGCAGCAATACACCTGCCATTAAGCCCACTGGGATCACTACTTTCTGAATACTGTTTTCAGAAATTCCAGCGCCGACAGATGCAACTAGACTATTTACCACCCACCTAGTCAGGTAAACTGTGGCTGTAGGAAGCACTCCTTGAACTACCAACAGAACCATCCAGCCTAGAGTCCAAGAGCGGGATGCAGCCCAGACTAACCTAAAAGTCTGAGGCAAATAAGATAGTTGACTAATGGTGCTGTTTAATTTAATCACCAAGACTTTATACTGCTGTTTTCAATGTATGGGGTTGGACATTGGCGCTTTTAGTAACGTCTTCCTCTACGAGTTGGACGATATTAGGAAGTGCAGCTAGGGAATGTTGCCTTTTCAAACGATAAACAGGGACTTTTCTCAGAAGTTCTGAACATTGACGTAAGTGAGAACTTATAAAGTCTTTAGTTGTCAGTACGTTCATCACCCGTGAGTGACGTATAAGTTCTACAAGCGATTCCTGCAATTGGAGGCTTTCTATTTCATTTTGGGAACGTGCAACATTTTCTAGCACATAAAGCCGCTTGAGTGGAAAAGGTTTTTGTGGGAATCCTCTCATCAGGGAGTTATTCCGTTTTGGCACAAGAGAGTTAATGGGAATTAATGACTTAAAGTCATACCCAAGAGAAGCAGCAGAATCGGGGAGCAGTCTAACGTAAGGGTAGCCTGGAAAGGTTATGGGATGGCGACCTTCAACTTGAATTGCCATTAAATCATCAGTCAGCAGGCTATACCCCTGGTTATAGAAAGCACTAGCAAGTGTTGATTTCCCCCATCCAGAGTGACCTAGAAATGCAATGGCTTCATCGTTGATAGCAACGCTACTAGCATGTAGTATCAGTAGCCCTCGCTGTCTGAGCAGGACAGCAAACATTGGTCCCAAAATGTAAGGACGCAAAACGTCATTTTCCATCCCTGGAACTGGTTCAACGATAATTTTACGTCCGAACTCGGTCAAGAATCTGCACACTCTTGAAGGATCTTCTATAAGACCAAGTATGCGATCTTCTCCATCAGCGCTCTCAGCTTCTGAATCCCTAATTTTGCTAAGGGAAATGACTACGTCTGGTAATTGTACAGTATCCTCTAACACAAGTTCAGGGAAAGCTATTTCGGAGTGAATGCAAAGATTGTAGGCAGAGTAAGTATACACGCTATTTATATCTTTTCCGTAAGTTGGAACTCTGGCGATGGGATTGCTATTTACGAGCTTTCCTTTACAGAAGGAAAATTAGAGAAAACAGTTACGAATGTAAATTTAGATGTTTACTTTGATAGGTATGTATTCTTACAAAATCCTCTACCAAGTTGCCATTCGTCTTGTTTGGAATCAAGTTCGCTTCTGGACTGGCTTCCTGACTTGTGATTAGGTGAGACACTTAGCAATACCGTTCGGATAAGCAGGGGAGGTAGAGGAAGAAAAATCAGTTGTTTCACCTCTACTCCCATAGCTCAAGAAGTGCTTACCTCAACAGATCATCTGCCTATTCATTAACCTGAATCAGGAGCCGATCTCTTGTAGAAGGAGACAGACCAATTTGCTGAAAAGGCTATGAGTGCTATTTACTCAGTAGGCTGTATAAATAGCTATAGCAGACCTTATGGTCGTAGGTTTCCACTTCTTCCTGCAGCACCTGCTGCATTTCTACATGACTCTTGGTCTGCAGTGACGCAAGCGTCAAATGAACCACCATTACCTGGTACGGTACCACGTGAGGTTCCGTAAAGTAAGTCACTCTTACCTGAGTCTAGGCTTGCTGCGGTAATCTTGCTAACTGTGCCATGGCTCGTGAGGCTTGGTGCTTTATAGGTTCTCTTCATCGTTATGACTCCTATTGTTGTTTGTACATGGTGTTTTTTGGTAGATTCACCCATTTTTTATATAAATTCGTATAAGATTTGACTAAATATATTACTTAATCCGAGCGTGATGTAGCCACAGGGTGAACATTGCTACTTTCCACAACCATATGTCTATTGAAGTATTCAACTGTTGAACAGATTCGACAGACATCAATTCTTCATGTATTTTACGTAAGGCATCTGTATCCACATAATTAGCTATACTTTCTAAATGATTTTGCATGACCTCGTCCAAAAGGCTTCTGTCATGTTTCAGCAGTCCATACGTAAAACTGGGGCTCAAATCTGATTTTCCGTACCGCCATTGTATCTGTTCTGGAAGAATATTTTCCATAGCACGACGCATGACATAGCGAGACCATCCTTGGTGAAACTTTTGTTCGGGAGGAAGAGATAAGCAGAACTCTATTAGCCGTTTATCCATGAATGGGTGACGAGCTTCGAGAGAAAATGCTGCAGCGTATTGATCTAATATCTCCAATCCCTGTGTAAGTATACCGGATGTTATATTTTGCCAGTGATTTTCCCGATCTGTAAGTGGTTGCTTGCTTAAGTTGCTCTGGATACGTTTTTTGATACCAATGCGTCGGATGAAACGGCGGTTGACGATCCAGTCATCATCCTGTTGTGGTTGGCTGTATCCGCGTAGCGCTCTCCAATATCTGCGGACAAATTGAGGGAGCAGTGGTTTGAACCCGTGGTGTAGGAAAAGCGATCGCCTTGAAATGTTAAAGGACTTCCATAGTTGATGTGTTGCTTTGAAAAAATCAATCCATTGCCCATGACAAGCCAAATCTTCCAGATACGCCTGACAATAGTATCGCAAAATATGTGCGGGCGTTGCTCCTGATAGTTTCTGGATTTCATTCACTTCTTCAACAAGGGTTGAGCATTGTCCTTTCCTCATTAGTTCAGTGAAATAGCTTTCGCCATGAGATAAAGTATTATCTCCATCAAAACCATCCAGAATAATCCGAACTCCCTCCCTTTGTGTAGCTTCGTTCAACTCCCAAGAGAAAAAATGAGTAGGAGCAGAAATAGCCTCATCCTGGTATTGAAAAATTTTATTTAAGTCAGACAAAGGACCAAGCCGATCTCCAGCAACATAATGAGGAATCAAGTTGTCCCGATCCATCACAGTCTCAATGAACAAGCGTTCATCACATTCGGGAACTGCATCAAAGATTTTGGAAAACGTGTGTAATGGGCGACGACTGCCTTCTTGAACTAGTACCTTTTGTGCCATACAGGTGACAGAAGAAGAATCTAGCCCACCACTTATGTGGGAACCAATGGGGAAGGCACTACGCAGACGACATCGCACCGCTTCAGCAAATATATTATGTAATAGTGTAGCATATTCCTCATCAGAATTCAACCGCAACTCACGGCAAGGGTCAAGTGACCAATAGGAGCGAATCTGCATTCCCTTGGAGCTCAATGTCATGCTACTGGCTGGAGGAAGCCGGAAGATGTCTTGATAAAAAGTCTTGGACTTGTCTTGGAAGATTGATACCAGATAGTCCCCTACTTTTACCTCATCAAGTCGGTGCGGGACTTCACGCAGACAGAGGATTGCCTTGATTTCAGAACCAAAAGCAAACATTCCTCCTGCTTGATAGTAATAATAGAAAGGTTTCACGCCCATATGATCTCTAGCACAGAACAGAGACTGTTTGAGTTTGTCCCATATAGCAAAGGCAAAGTCACCTATTAGATGTTCTGGACATTCCTCACCCCATTTCTCGTAAGCAGCCAAGATCAACTGGCTATCCGTGATTTTTTCAGGTGGACAGTTATTGAAGTCTAAACAAGAGATAAGTTCATCGCGATTGTCTATGCGAGCATCACATGTCATCACTAAATTCCCAGCCTGATCGCTCAGAGGCAGATTTTCAAGCAAGGATTCAGGCGTTGTCCATAGCATTCGATGCCCAAAACCAATTGACTTATCAACCCAGATGTTTCCACCATCCGGTCCTCGGTGTGTCAAAACTTCAACCATCAGTCCCAAATCTTCATGGTCTACCGAGCAATCGTCGAGATAGTAGATACCCATGATGCCACTCATAACTTAGCTCCTTCAAAAGATGGCAGTGGAATAAACCGAGAAAGGTCTGTAAGATAACCGATCGCCACCTGTCCCTGATACTCAATCCAAGCATGAGCTTCTAGTGTTCCTCCCTCTCCTTTGGCGACTCCAATGCGGAGTTCTGGATGGTAACCGTAACTGTTCATTAGCACCTGAGTCGTCAAAGCACGCGCAAGGCACTTCGCACTACCAGGCATATAGCGTGTCGCTACGTTAACAGCCCAGACAATTTTGCTGATAGAAATTTGGTTTTTAGAGAAAGTGGGGAGGTAAAAGTTCAGGTTACTAACCTTTTGCAACAGTTTCAGTAAATTCCCAAACGGTAAAAGCCTTAGCCCTAGCCTGATGACTCCCAATAAAATCAAGGTGATAGCTAAGAGATAGCGATCGCCCCCTGTCAGCCTAAATAAGTTACGCAGTTTTCTCATCGCGAACCTCAATCAGCCCTGCGGCTTCAAGATTGTGAAGCAATGCGAATAAATCCTGAGTGCAAACGGATGGTTCTACTTCGTACTCTGAAATCAGCCTCTGTTTCACATCTAGAACTGATTTGGGTTGCTGAATCAAATTCCAAATCCTTGCTCCCACCTCATTTAAACCGTGGTACACCCCTGACTGGAGACTGAGAACGACTGCTTCCCCTCCAAGATCGGAAGATATTTGATTTGACGCTGCTACCACTATCGATGATTCAGAAATTTTAGATTCTATTTGTTTCAAAGTCATATACAACAAAATTCCTTTTGGTTATGCATATAAGTTGGCTTTGAGGTCTTGTAGTTGTTTTTTGACAACTACCCAACAAGTTTGCTTTCAATAACTCTCTGTGATATTTCCGACTTTTTGCCGGACTTCACGTGTTTCAACCCGCAATTTTCTGATTCCGGCTTGTGCAGATTCTACTACCACTACAAACAGCTTCACCCTTGACTAGTAGACAATCACGGCTAAAAACCGGATACAGCGTTATCTTGAAAGCCCCTTTTAGCAAAGGTTATACCAAGAATGATCTTCAGCTTTTTAAAGATTATAGTCTACTAGTTTGTTTGAAAACATTATCGGTATTGTCTTAAGGATAACTGATTGAATGATTAAGATGCTGGTAGATGTAATGTAAACAGTTAGCCCTGTATGCAATTTTCCAATTTCCTTCTAGGTGCGCTGTTACAGAACACAGCCGTAAATTGGAACACCATCGCAAACCCAGTATTTAAAACTTCTACTGTACTTACGTATGTCTATATTATTGCAAAGTCTACACTATTCACCGATAGATGCTTAAGC
>JAQYWN010000426.1 GCA_029379265.1 Rhizonema sp. NSF051 | reverse complement strand
CAGATATATCAGTCATATAGCAATCCTAGTGGATTTGTGTAAAGACACAGATACCCGACTTATAGAAAAAGTCGGGTATTTTTTTCTCATGATATGACGACTATTACCCGAACTGTATAATCCAAAGCAACATACCCAAAATAACTTCTACTGGTGGAACGGGATAATCATTTAAATCGATACTGAGTATTTGCCCTTCTAAGAGCGAGAAATCGCCATGCAGTACCGCTGCTAACACTACCGTAAATTACAGAAATTGGTATATCATTAGCCTCGTTAAATTTTTGCGCTGCAACCATGGACGCTACACACTGTCCCAAACCTGCTTTCTAGTCAGCTTTTTTAGCTTCAATCACAACAACTGTAGGTGCTTCAATAAATACTTGTTCAGAAGAGCGAGTGATGAGAAAATCACACTTTTATAAGAATTTTTTCGGATCTGCAAGTAGGTGTTTGCCCCAGAGGTTCTGCTTCAGAAAATGTAAATCGCCGTATTTGATGTCAATGCGGAGTGTCGCTTCTCCTATTGCCAAACCTTTTTGGCGATCGCCTTTGGTATACAGTGCCACAGAAGAGTGCCAATGCAGGTTCTGCGGCGTATTCAATAGCTATAGCCGCTTGTCATTGCTTAATAGCTCCCTGAGTATCACCCTGCTCGTATAAGATTAATCCAATTTTGTGAACTGGGGGTCAGAATTGTCTGTTTAAGGAAACTGCTTTATTGTACTGGGTGATCGCATCTGGGAATTTACCCAGCACATAGTAAGCATTGCCCAAATTGAACAACGCATCTGGATCATTGGGTTTTAGCCTCAAACCAGCTTGGAAATCTCCAATAGCCTCTTGGTACATCGTCTCACCATAATTCGGATCATGGCAAGGTAGACAAATGTCTCTATAGTCACGAAGTTTGTTGTAGTAGTCGTCTTGCCAGTTGGTGCTAATGACTTCAACTATAACCACTTACTTGTCATCGGCTGCTAATTTTTCTGCCTAAAACTTCCACGGCTTTAGCAAATTGAGGATCTTGTAGGGTACCAATTTTATCGCGTTCGTGGAGCCACAGGTTTTGACGCTGGGCATCTGTCAATTCCACTTTGACATCTGGTTCAATGCCATGCTTATTAATATCATGATTGAGAGGTGTAAAGTATTTAGCAATTGTGACTGCCAATCCCGAACCATCTCCTAAGGAACGCACCGATTGCACGAGTCCTTTTCCAAAGGTGCGAGTTCCTACCAATTCAGCACGCTTGTTATCCTGCAAGGCTCCGGAGAGAATTTCACTAGCACTTGCTGAACCTTTATCCACCAGTATAACTAAAGGTTTATTTGTCAAAGGATGTCCGGAAGCTACTTCGTGATCGCCTTTTCCAACTCGTTCTCGAATAGAGACGATTGTGCCTTTATCCAGCCACATCTTGGCAATTTCTATGCTGGCGAATAGTAAACCTCCCGGATTATTACGTAAATCCAAGACATATCCAGCCACTTGTTTGCTTTCTAAATTTGTGATGGCCTTTTGCATCTCCTTACCTGCATTGGCGCTGAATTGGTTCAAGCGAATGTAGCCTACATTGCCTATGGGGGTTTTTTGTTCAGAATACTTCACCGGATGAATTTCAATCTTCGCCCGTGTGATGTTAAATTCTTTTTGTTGGGCGTTTCTGTCAATTGTCAGGTTTACTAAAGTTCCCGCTTTACCTCGAATTAAGGATACTGCCTGGTTAGTATCCATCCCTTCTGTGCTTTTCCCGTCAATTTTGGTGATAATATCCTTCGCCAACAAACCAGCTTTGAATGCAGGTGTATCCTCAATCGGTGCAATCACAGTCAGCTTTTTCGTCTTTTCATCTTGACCGATTGTAATTCCAATACCTGTCAGTTGACCAGAGGTATCAATTCGTAGACTTTTGAATTCCTCTGGATTCATAAACCGAGTATAAGGGTCATCAAGCTTCTTGAGCATTTCTCGGATAGACTTATAAGCTTCTTGGCTACTGCTGTAGGACTTGCTTAGATACTCACGACGAACAGCTGGCCAATCTAGTTTATTGAAAGTCCCGTCTACATATTGACGAGCAACAATTTGCCAAACTTCGTCTATTAATCTCTTAGGATCTGAAATTACTTGTGGTGATGTAGGTTGCAGTAGCTGTATTCTTGGCTGTGAGGGTTGAGCAGGTTGTGCTATAGTTTGTGTTGGAACAGTTACAGCTGCTGATGTCAGAGTATTATAAGTATTAATAGGAATGTCAAAATCATCTGTAATGTTTGTTTCAGGATTGGTTTGGAGTCGTCCATTAATTCCTCCCAAGCTGTCTTGCACATCTAAAAGTTGCAATGCAGCTAAATCCATACCTGAAGATTTGACCGTACTCTGATTAAAGTTATAGCGCTGACCATCAAAAGTTTGGATGGTATAATTTCCCGTTAGTCGCACCACCTGCTTATTCTTTTGCTCAGTATAAGTGTTTTCTGAACGGTTAATAATGACTTTAGATCCAGTATTTGCCCCATCAATGTGAACTGTAATTTGTTTGGCAATAGCATTGACATCTGCTAGTGTTTGTGCTGATGCGACTCGATGCTGTCCTATCATTAGTGCCGTACCAAGTAACACTAATGGCAGTCCATAAGAAAGTTTCATCGTTTATCCTCAAATTAACCTAAATATATCAGTAAAGCATTGGATTGCAAGGATTCTTCCATTGTAGCAACTGCCACACGCATTCTATTTAGCCTGAAGGGTTGCAAGATTTCAATTTTCAGTCCATCAGCACAACACCATCCATCAAAATATTAAACCCTCAAATATCCGACACGAGCTACAGACATTGTGAATTCTCGTAAGCCGACTCCTTAAATAATTGTGTCTAAACACATTCGGTGAAAGCATACGAAGTTGAGAAGTGTAGCGATTTGTCAAAGGGGAACTTCCGCCTAAACTAGCTTTTTCTATAAACATCTTTCCGATGCTTACACTGCAAAAGCTGCACGAGTTGACTTTCATCATCTATCTTATTTGATAGGTCACGATTCTAATTCTCGCTTGTATTCTTCCCAACTGATAGAAGTATCATTTTTAGCTTTTTTAGTAGCTTGAATATCTTCTTCATCTTCAGCTTTGCGAATGTCTAACAATTCAATGACATCCTCCAAAGTATCTTCGTAAGCTTGTTCTAATTTCTCATAGATAGCTTTTAATAGCACTTGTCTTTTGGTTATGGTTTCCATTTTTATATCCTCAATCACAATTAATACCGAAATCAACTCCTAACATCTCTTCTATATATTAACTGAACCGTATTGGGTTATATTGACGTTTCGGTCAAGTCGTCAGAAAAACGTTGTCGTCTAGGAATTTTGTGATGGCGATTTACTTGATTAGGAGTGGTTGGCTCAATTTGTTGAGTAGGAGTATATTGCCAACCTAAATCTTTTAAGATTCTCTGGGCTGCAACTTCACCTGTGCTACAGCCTCCTTCCATATACCCTTGGTAGGCAAGGGAGCAGTGTTCTCCAGCAAAAAATAGATTACCGACACGTGTTTGTTCAGATCCAGCTATTCCTGTCCACTGTCCTACCAAGTAGCAGCTATAAGAGGCTTTTGTGTAGAGTTCTCCAGGCCAATAAGCGCGAATGGCTTCACCTTGGCGTAGGTTTCTAATTCCTGGAAAAACCTGCTCTAATTGTGGTAACAATATTTGGGCTTGAGATTCGGCTGAATTTTTGCCCAAAGCTAAACCATGTTGATCACCAGTAAAGTCAGTAATTAGACCTTTGGAACCACTTAGATAGCGACTGGCTTCCCAAGTGTTTTGATAGCCTACGCTTTTGGGCGATATTACTCCCGAACCACCAGAAGAATACTGATTAAAAAACTTCAATCTGGGTTGAAGAATTATTTTTTTGAAGTCCCTTAAAGAAGTCGGGGATCTAGGATCACTAGGCAATCTCTAGAGAACACGAGTATAAAAGAAAATATCTTAGACGAAATACCTATTAAATATACTGAGAAGTAGCATGGTAGATCCCCCATCAAAACCAGCGCCAAAACCTCACAAATCTAATCAGCAGAATCAGAGTACGAACAAGCGCATCTCTAAAAAAATTCCGAAAAAGCCGAAAGGCAAGGCTAATGTAACTGTAGTACTCCACAAAAGGTGGCTTTTGTCAATAGTCGCGTTTGTAGTTTTGTTGAGTAGTGCTGGTTTGATGACAACTTTTATTTGGATTAGCATCCAATTTATCTTTAACCCAGAGCAGCTCGTCGGGCTAAATCAAGTTTTACCTCAATGGGCAAAAATTCCGCTAAGCAACGAAGAAAGCTCACAAACACTCCAACAAATTCAAGCCTCCTTGAGTCTGCAGGGACAGATAGTTGGCGAAATCTTGCCTTTGGAGAGTGATACAACAAAATCCTTTTTACTACCAGTTTTCCACAGAAGTGCCAATTGTCAGTCAGATTGTCAATATCTAGTTGAACTGAGAATTTATCAGCGTTCAATTGATCTGCCAGAAAAATACTACCATCTGGTGACTCAACTCCCTGTCTCCGGACCAGAAGAATCGTCTGTATTCGCTACTTTAGATCGCACAACAGATGACAATCAAGGAAGCGGCAATACTTTACCTCTGAGCCAAATTGGACGTTTTGAAGATGGTACACCATCATCGGGCATATGGTTTTATTTGCGGGGTGAGCGCACTTCTGGAAAGAATGCGATCGCCTACGGTCACATTGTGTACTACAACCCGGAACACACTTACCTTCAACTGATGTTGCCTTGGACAAGTACTACCGGACAACTTCCTCAATGGCTACCTGCAACGAATGGTAGTGCAAAAGAGTTAATTGTGGATCAAACAGTAGGTTTAGAACCTCAGTTGCGCGTTTATCAAGTCAAGCCTGTCAAGTTTATCCCCTGTCCGATCCAACTTGAAGCAATTTCTCTTACACCTGCGGCTAGTCAGGATTCAGCTTACCAAAATGCTTTGTTAATTGCTCGTAGTGGATTATGGACACCAGCTTTTGAATGGTTACAATTTATTAAGAAACAGCGAAAGGGACGAATCCCAGAAGCCGCGCAAGCACAGATTGATCTGATTCGCTTGCACTCTCAACTGACTAAAAACCAAGCTGATATAAGTTGGGCAAGTCCAAGTCAACAAGTGCTTGCGGATTTAGTTGATGGGCGTTGGGGGAAAGCGTTACAGGTGTTTGCGGCGTCACCACAGAATGCACAAGAGATCGCGACTCTACTCAAAGCAGATGAAGGACGCTTGTGGAATCGTGTAGAAGCAACATTGCGGGTTAACCCTAATCGACCAGAAGTACAAGCTTGGGGTGCTCTGATTTTAGCAACTCAACACGGGCAAGAACGAGCTAACTCCTGGTTGAAGGAGCAACCCAAAACGACAAATGATAGCCTTACCTATATTCAGAACTTTTTAGAGAAACTGAATATGGGAATGCTTTCCACCCCTTCTTAATGCACGTCAATTATTTTCAATTTCATTGCTAGTACTCGCCTGCCGTTGCACTTTCAAGCTTTCTAACTGCTTTAGAAGTGACTCAACCTCTGCTTGCAAGCTCATAAACTTGACTTGCTGCTCTACTTGATATAAAGATTTGTTCAACTGACTAGCCCACGTAACTTGGGAATCAATATGGGAAATAGTAGATGTAGACATTGGTAACCAGACTTAGAATGTGATTCACACCAATAGAAATATTACAATAATAGTGTAATTTTAAGATTTATTAACCTATTACATAATCCTATGGATGTATATGATGAAATTCAATCTTTGTTATTTAACGACTGCGAGCGCGATAATTTTGTTCCAATTAAAGGAGGGGCTGGTAATGATTAATAGTTGATGGGGCATGGAAAAGATAATTATCAAGGAACTGTCAAACTCAATTACCAATTACCAATTTACTAAAACAACTAATAATTTCCAAACATTGTGACTTTAAGCTTGTCTGTTGCTACATCTCATCGCCAACCCTGGCCTGGACTCATTGAAGCTTATCGCGAGTACTTGCCTGTTATTGAAAAAACAGCAATTGTTACCTTACTCGAAGGTAATACTCCTTTACTTCCAGCACCCTCTCTTGCCAAACGCATCGGCAGACAAGTACGTGTATTTGTCAAGTACGATGGTCTCAATCCGACTGGAAGCTTCAAAGATCGGGGAATGACAATGGCAATTTCCAAGGCAAAGGAAGCTGGAGCAAAGGCAGTCATTTGCGCCAGTACCGGCAACACTTCAGCAGCAGCAGCAGCTTATGCTAAGCGTGGAGGAATGCGTGCTTTTGTTCTAATTCCCGATGGCTATGTAGCGCTCGGTAAGCTGGCGCAGGCGTTGCTGTACGGGGCAGAAGTCTTGGCAATTAAAGGTAATTTTGACCAAGCACTGGAAATTGTCCGCGAAATGGCCCAAAGCTATCCAGTAACTTTAGTGAATTCAGTCAATCCTTATCGTTTGGAAGGGCAGAAAACAGGGGCGTTTGAAGTTGTTGATGCTTTGGGCAACTCACCTGATTGGTTGTGTATTCCCGTAGGCAATGCCGGAAATATCACAGCATATTGGATGGGGTTTTGTCAATATCATCAAGCTGGAAAGTGCGATCGCTTACCCCGGATGATGGGATTCCAAGCAGTAGGTGCTTCCCCGTTAGTCACAGGGGTAGCAGTGACAAATCCAGAAACCATAGCCACAGCAATTCGGATTGGCAATCCTGCCAGCTGGGAAAAAGCGATTGCTGTTAAATCAGCAAGTCAGGGAGATTTCCACTCTGTTACCGATGCAGAAATTCTTGACGCCTATAGACTGTTGGCATCAGAAGAAGGTATTTTTTGTGAACCTGCTAGTGCTGCTTCAGTAGCAGGAATGTTGCAAATCTCAGATCAAATTCCCGCAGGGGCAACAGTCGTTTGTGTTCTTACAGGTAATGGGCTCAAAGATCCAGAGACAGCCATTAAACACAATCAAAGTCTATTTAAACAAGGCATTCAGCCTGAACTCCATACCGTCGCTGAGGCAATGGGATTTTAAAAAGTAGAGACGCGCCTTAAAAAAAGAACCCCACCCC
>JAQYWN010000425.1 GCA_029379265.1 Rhizonema sp. NSF051 | reverse complement strand
GTGTAAAGGCATTAGTTTATGTATTTGTCAAGATAAATGTAGATGCATTTACCTTGACAAAAAATGCGCTCTTTGTTTAGCTGTGTTATGCGATTGGGCTGTCTTCCAACGGCCATAAAGAGCGATCGCTTGAGGTCCCACGATTTATCTCTGGTGGAGTGTCTGAAAATCTCAGAGCGATTTAATCACAAACCCATAAATTAATGACAGATGCGAGGGACTCTTAAAGCAATGACCGATATATACTTGCCAAAGCAGGGTTTCTTTGTGTAGCCAAAATAGTCTGTTAGGTGGTATGCTGCGCTTGTAAAATAGCCGTCCAAATTTATAGTTTGAGAAAAATTTGCACTTTTGGAAGATTCATAGCAAAATTAATAAATGCTTGAACTTCCTCTGAATTAAATATCCTTGTTCAGGGTTTAGCCTCTACTAAATCCGAGTATTAAAACTCATCAAATGTCAGATTCAAACTACTTTGACTAAAACAGGAGAGGCAAATGATCGTTTTTGATTCCAGTAGCTTGAGTGCTATTAGCCATGTTCGCAACGCTGCTTCTGTAATCAGCGTTATCACTCAACAATTGAGCTTGAGCCGAAGTGAGGGGATAAGATCGCGAGCAAACAACTTAGGAACACTTTCACAAGAACCCTCAGCTACAAAGCGCACTCTCACAGCCCAAGCTATCACGAACAATAGCAAGTGCGGCTCTGGGCAATCACGCGACAAAAACATCTGGCCATTCGCCTGCGACAGTATTTGGAATGTACCGATTGGAGCGAATGCGAATTACGTTAATGCCTATATCGGCTCAAAGGGCATTGGAGTTGACACCGAGTGGTACATCACAACCAAAGACAGCGACCCTGCTGTATCAACCTACATGCCTCCTACTTTTAGTCCAGGTCGTTGCTCTGGCACCATACCCCAGCAGCAGGCGCAGTGGCATCCGGAAGCAAGTCAGCCGATGAAAGTTCCCTACAATCTGATCATTCCAGATGCAACTACGACATATACTCCAAACGGCTCCTCGGCGTTCCTAAAGCCGGATGGCAGAACCCTAGTGTCATTCACCACGACTACTCGTTGTCAGCAGGGTGGTCCGCTTTACAGTAATTGGTTCGGACAGCAGGATATCTACGGTGATGGCATTGAGGGTGGACATGGCGGCTCTGGGATGTCAAGCATTGGTGGTAGTATTCGCCCTGGTGAATTGATTAACAACATTCCTATCCGTCACGCACTTAAGATTGATATCTGGGGTAAGTGGCTGCATTACAATCCTTCATCACCAACTCCCGGTCATCGCTGGCCAGCCCCTCTTGCTGATGCTAATGCACCAAATCAATACCAAGGATCTAATCCGGCGCTCGTTATGGGTTCGTTGCTAGCAATTCCACCGAATGTCACAGCCCAAAGTCTCGGACTGACTTCCATTGCCGGTCAGAAGATATTTCAGGCAATGCAAAACTACGGTGCTTATATTGTTGATGATTCGGGTTGGGACTATAATTATCTCTGCGTTGAGCAGAGCGCCGAGGTCGAGTACTCGACAGTTACTGGACATGATTTGTATAATGATGCTGCACTCCAAGCCGACTTCACTAAAATCATTGCAAACGTCAAGGTTGTGAACAACAACGGAGCGAACAGCATTGGTGGAGGTGGTTCGCCACGCCAACCTTTACCACCACCAATTGGAAACTAAAACCGAAGGCATGAGTTGTCGGTAGGGTGATTTGAACGAATTATAGGAAAATGCAATAGAGAGTGCTACGTTTGTCAGCTATGACTATCAGTCCTACAGGTGAAGAGTGCTGATAGCTAATGGCTGCGTCCTTACACAACGAAAACTTCGTGTTATCTTTGGAAAATCCTTTTAGGACTCGAGTTTAGACACGGGCAGATGGAACTGCCTCTGTCTTCGACTCGCTTGACGAGATCTTGCCTAATTCTTGTACTTGGTTAAGATGAATATTATTGACCTGAATAATAAAGTTTTCTATTGCCTGTTTTGCCTTTTGTTGACGTTGGGTTTCATCTTCAACATCATAGCAACGATAAGATTCAGTGACTCCTAAGACAAATTTCTCTTGCTCAGCTTCTAATAATTCAACGGTTGTGTTAGCCGCCACCGAATTTTCCTGAAAAGGAAAGGAGGTAACTACACTAGCAACTATGGATGCGACAGCTGGGAAGATGACTGGGAGCCACTTGAACCATGAAATACCTACATCCAATTTGTCTACTAAGACTAAAATTGGTGTAATTCCCGAGAAAACAACAGTTGCCAATTGCAATGTATAGTAAATATTTCTCGAACTTCCTCGGACTTTTTTATAATCGTCAATCAACTCTTGCGAATACTGTAAAGCTTTTTCTCTCGCCGGGGTTAGTATATTTTGCGCCAAAAAGTTATTATTAGCCGATAGATAATTGTAGAGTTCGGCTTTCCTCGTGAGATCGGACTGATTAGAGTTATTCAATAATTGTTGATTAAGCAGGAAAAGAAAAAGCCAAATAGAAACAAAAGCCGCTTCCCAGATGACTAAGTCTTGCCTATTCGGCAAAACGTAAAGAATAATTCCTACGCAGACAACACTAGACAGAAATAAATACTCAAGAGCTTTCAGCGGTAAAGACATATTTGAACTGAATGAAGGAGATAAATTTTCAACCGTATTGGACACCTCATTCTGGTTGAGATTCTCAGAATTAGTCATTTCAGAATTAGTTATTTGTCTAAGTGTTGACATTATAATGAATACCCCTCATCTATTGGCTACTGGTAAGGCTGTTTTCAGCACTACTTAGTTCCAAAGGTGTATAATAATACAAAATGGGTTAATGTGCTATCTATCAATGGTAAGTTGACAGAGTGTAAAAATTTTGATAATAACATCATGGATAGTTAGAACGAACGCCCCGCCTACGCCTGCCCTTGGAAATCTAATTGTTATACCATTTCACGAAAATCCTGATACTCTTCGCTCCCCTTGCTCCCTCTGCATCCCCTGCTCAAGAACTGCTCAAGAACTGCTCAAGAACTGCATCCCCTGCTCAAGAACTGCTTGCCTAAATGTATCAACTTTAAAGTGAAACGGTATTAGGGTGGGCACCGCTCATCCCCTACCTGCGATCCTCACTCAATCGAAAACCGCTTAACCTTCCTGAATTTCATCACTACCCTCATTGTTTTTCAAGAGAACGATTAAACACAAACAACTTGCAATTAGCTTGATGAAACCTAATGCTCCACTTTTCAAAACCATAAAAGCGCCCAATCCGATCAAAATAAAAGGTACAAGATAATTGCCGTAGCGAGTCATGACAACAGCAATTTCTTTTTGGTGAGTCAATTTGTAGACTGCGTAACACCAAACTCCAATCAGGATAAAGAAAACGGTTATTATTACCAAAACACTTGCTATGTCGCTGCTAGCAAATAATGGTAAGTAAACGCTAATGTTGTCGCTACCGTTAGCAAATGTCACAGCAGCTACACTATAAATCTGAGGAGAAAGAAAATTAGCAAAAATGGAGTCCTCATGCTCTATTTTCTCTGAACTCTCCGCCACCGATTCCTCTTCCCAATTCACCAAACTGCTGATACCTATTGCGATTGGGATTAACCCAAGTAATCCAATCCAATTTTGTGGTAAGATTAGACTCCCAAATAAACCGGAAAGACTGACAAGAACTAGTGCGGTGAAACCTAAATATTGACCCGCAACAATCTGTGAGTGAGTGAAGGTCGTATTTACTTGAGAAAAAAACAGCAAGAGGATGACGATATCATCAATATTAGTGGCACTAAAAGCAACTGCTCCTGTGCTAATTGCAGTGAAGAACCAATTCATTGCTGTTTCCTTATATTCGTTGGATTATTGAGAGGATACTTTTCTAGTCATCACAGGTGTTTTCTACATCAATGGACTCTACCACTTCCCATTGCAGATAATCTCTATTCCTGTACGGGCGGGTTTGACAGAATATCGGATGTACCCAGATGTTATCTATAATTAAACCCGCCCCTACTGCCTTAACTACGATTTATGCATCTAAATATAACTATCAATGAGCTTGGGACGGCTTTTGCTACAGCAGTAACCGCCTTTGCGGCAACTAATATCGATGACATAATCATCCTGCTGTTATTTTTTTCTCAGGTGAATGAGAGTTTCCGTTGGTGGCATATTGTGATTGGTCAGTATCTGGGTTTTACAGCCATTGTCATCTTTAGCTTACCGGGGTTTTTTGGTGGCTTGGTAGTCCAAAAAGAATGGATTGGATTACTAGGATTACTGCCTATTGCGATTGGTTTGAAACAACTTATTGATAGGAAACAAGAAACGACAGAACTTCAAACAGTTACCAACATTTTTCAGCCATCTTCACAGGTTCGTCCTATAAAGTCTTTTCTGTTTAGTGTTTTCAATCCCCAAACTTACAAAGTGGCAGGGGTAACGTTTGCCAACGGTGGTGATAATATTAGCATTTATGTACCATTATTTGCTGGTAACAATCTTATCAGTTTAGGGATTATCCTCAGTATATTTTTTCTGATGATAGGGATCTGGTGTGCGATCGCGTACTTATTAGCTCGTCAACCCTCAATCTCCCGTGCTTTGAGTCGCTACGGTAAAGCTGTTGTCCCTTTTGTGTTGATTGCTCTGGGTCTGTTCATTATGCATGAAAGGGGTACGTTCGGTTTGTTACTAAATGTAATAAAGTAACTTCTTAGACTATTTAGCACTTCAGCTATCAGCATACTTAGATCTGACATCTAAATTCTTTTCATAGCTAATACCTAAATGCTGACGTTAATAAATTAATTTGCAACTTACTATGAGCAAAAGTGTATAAATGACAAACCGAAGTGGGCGTTGAGGAGCTATTTGACAAAGCTGAGCACCTAGCATGACTCCAGGTATAGAACCTAACCATATCGGTAATACTAAACTCCAGTCAACTGTTCCCAAGGTAAGATGTCCCAAAGACGTGAAGAATAATAGAATCGCTGCTTGTGAAATATCTGTACCAACTAATTTACGAGCATCTAGGTGAAAAAAGCCAATCAAAACTAGTGCAAACATAGAACCAGACGCCACGCTGGTTAAACCTACCAAAAAGCCCAAAACTGCTCCTACTATCGTTGTCAAAACTCGACCAGATGTGGTTTGTAAGTCTAGCTTTGGGATATCAATTAACTTAACTTTTGGTAAAAAAGTCAACAGTATTAACTGTATTAATGCCAACAAAGTAACCAAAAAAATCATCAATCCAACCAAATGAAGCAGGATGTAATTGAGGTGATCGTCCCCAATTTGCTTGAAAAAGTGTAGAATTCCTACCCCAAAGAGCGATCCGGGAACACTGCCTAATACCAGCCATTGAACGACTTCTATGTCAATGGTTTTCTGTTGCCAGTGCTTGAAACCACCAACAAACTTCATTGATGTGGCAGCCACAACATCAGAACTCACAGCGATCGCAGGCGGGACTTGGAAGAGAAAAATTAACATTGGCGTAATCAGGGATGCTCCGCCAATTCCGGTTAAGCCAACAATAATGCCAACAAAGAAGCTGAAAAGTGGTAGTAATGAGTGGTCCATGATGGTACTGTCTAAGATGTTCTGCCTTATTTCTATAATAAGTACATAATTCCGATTTTATTACCGTGTTTTATTTTATGGTGCATGGGTTGGAAAGGTAACGTCACTGTTACTCCCGCACAGTTTGTCATTGTCAAGCGTCCACCTTATTCGCGTCGTCAGCTTCATCTGAAGAGGCAGTCTTGCTGGGGGCTTTCTAGCAGGGGGGGGAACCCCATCCATGAATGGAGGGGCTTGTAATAAGGACGTAGTATTTCTTGCGAAGTCTGTCGGGCGGAAGATTCCGTCCGACGAGCTTCGCGCGAAGTCTACCGGGGGAAGCTTCCGTCCCCAAGACTTCGCGCACTACGTGGAGCGTGCAGACATTTTTGTTGTTCTCCATCCATAAATGGAGGGGCTTGAAACCCAATAGCCAGGGGAATTCCAGAATCTTTTCCCCCAGCAAGACTGCTAAGAGCTCCCCTGCCTCTTCGGTCAGTTCAGTAAAAATAAAGTTCGGTTGTTACAGCGTTCAACCGGATTGATTACGCTTGTTAAAACAAGCGCAAAGCGAGCCTACCAGAATCTTTTGTCCGGCAGACTTTGCGTTCATGTTTCCTCCGTGGGCTGAAGCCACACGGTTTCCATATGTATCGGAGATTTTTAGATGATGAAATCTGACTTTGGTAAGCTTGGACAGTCCTTCGTCAACTTTTTCAGACAAATACTCGTTGCTCATTGGCGTTCTCTACTGCTGTTGTCCATCGGAGTTTACTTACCGCTACAAATTTTTGGGTTGTTGGCTGTGAAGGTATGGGAGAATGAAGCTGGTTTTCCATGGGATGAACCTATCTTGGTAGCGATTCACCAATCATCACAAGTACAACTAGATGTGTTTGCCGCAAAACTCACTCTTGCTGGTTCTTCTCGGACTGTGATACCCATTGTCTCTGTTATTGGTTTGGTATTTTTACTCAAGAGACGTTGGCGAACGCTGACATATTTACTGACAACAGCGTTGGGAAGCGTCATCATTAACCGTACAACAAAGGAGTTCATGCATCGAATACGCCCCCACTTGTGGGAGTCACCATCTCCGGAATTGAATTTCTCCTTTCCCAGTGGTCATGCAATGACGAGTATGACACTGGTAGCAGCTTTAGTCATTTTGACTTGGGGAAGCGTTTGGTGCTGGTTGATTTTGATTGTGGGAAGCTTGTATGTCTTGGCAATTGGCTGGACAAGATTGTATTTGGGAGTCCACTTTCCCAGTGATATTCTGGCTGGGTGGATGGTTTCAGTTGCTTGGGCAATTGGCGTAAGTTTGATTCTCAAACCACATTTGACTCAAGCAGGTGTCATCACCGAAGCTCTGCCTGTGGAAGAAACGACATTGCTTCATCAAGAAACAGAGTAAGTCTGCATGAAGAAACATACACGCGCCGAAAGTCTATAACAGAAAAAAGCTATTTTTGCCATCAATCTAAAGTTATAGTTAATTGGGATAATAGATCTTATCC
>JAQYWN010000424.1 GCA_029379265.1 Rhizonema sp. NSF051 | reverse complement strand
GATAATTATCTAATTTTTACTACTTTTTGAATAGTAAGTTATGAACTTTACAAATAACTTTTTTTCCTCAGAAAAATTGCTGAGAACTGCAAAAAAAGTTTTCGCAATATACCTGTTTTAAGAGAGGTACTTATGAGTACATTAACAATTTGTGACCTCAGCTTTTGCGAAACAGAACTTGATAGTAATAGTCAAATACAAGGCGGAGAAGGATTTACTGTTTCCGGACCTTACGGTACTTGGTCAAGCAGTAATAACTCTGCTACATCTAGTGGCTATTATGCAACCTATTCTGTCAATCCACAAAATGGTCTGATTACCAGTACAATTGCTAGTAACGTTCAGGGAAGCGTAGCTGGCGCGATAGCTGGTGCTATTTCTGATGGTGGGACTAAATACGCCTACGCTTCTTCTTCAGCACATACCGTATAGCGGTTTTTAAAGCCTGTTTAAGGAGTATTGAATTGAAAAAGCTATTGAGTAGATACCTTAGTTATTCTACTCAATAGCTTTTTATGATTACAGTGGTTATTTACAGCAATTTTCAGGTAATTAAACCACAGTAGGGGCGAAGCGCGAGTCTTCTCCCAAGGGGAGACGCTACGCGAACGAGCATCACGGCTGTTCGCCCTTACCAATGATGTGGTTCATTTAGGTAAAAATTGCTGTAATGTAAATCGACCACACTCTAGATGTTTAAGTGGCTGTCAGTTAAAGACTGATAGCTGATAGCCCTGTGCTAACAAATGTGTTATTTACTTCCCAAGGTAAGTGGCTAATTCTTCAGAACTACCAACATATTTACCATCAATGTACACCTGGGGAACAGTTGTTGCACCTGTCACAGCCCGTAACGAACGAGTTGTCACATTTTGACCTAAGACAATTTCTTCATACTCATAGCCATCTTCCTTGAGCATTTCTTTGGCGCGAGCACAAAAGGGACAACCGACTTTTGTAAACAGGGAAACTAGTTTGGGTTTCGCGGCTTCCGGGTTGATGTATCTCAGCATTGTGTCTGCATCAGATACCTTAAATGGATCTCCTGGTTCTTCCGGCTCAATAAACATCTTTTCAATCACGCTATCCTTGACTAACATCGAATAGCGCCAAGAGCGTTTGCCAAATCCCAAGTCTGATTTATCCACGAGCATTCCCATGCCTTCAGTGAATTCACCATTACCGTCAGGTATAACTGTTACATGGTCTGCTTCTTGGAATTTTGCCCATTCATTCATGACAAAGGTATCGTTCACAGACATGCAGATGATTTCATCTACACCGTTCTCTTGAAAAGTTTTTGCCAACTCGTTATATCCGGGAAGATGTGTGGATGAACAAGTTGGAGTGTAAGCTCCTGGTAGGGAAAAAACTATGACAGTCTTACCTTTGAATAGGTCATCACTTGCCACATCCACCCACTCATTATTCTTCCGAGTACGGAAAGTAACGTCGGGAACTTTTTGTCCTTCTTTATTCGGCAACATAAATTTCGCTCCTTAATAAAACCCTGTGGAATCTCCTCTATAAAGCGTACTCATTCCGGATACGACTTGTCAAGTAGAAAACAGATTGGTTTTATAAGAGTCGCGATGCCAAATACAGTGGAATGTCCAATTAGATCCAAATATCTGAGGTACAATCTCCTCCAGGATAGCGGATTTCATGAGCGCGGGATGGACCATTTGGTTCTTTACCAAAGTCAACGTAGAAATTCTCGTTTATTTTCATCCCACCGTTCTTAGTATCACAGTCAATTTGCAACAGATAAGAGCCAGTCTGTGACAAGTTAGGGTAGAATTGATTGTCCCAACTGCTGAATAGGGAATTGGTGACATAAAGTCGGCTACCGTCAAGACTCAGTTGCAACATTTGTGGGCCGCCTGCCAATTTTGGATTTTTACCGAGCAAGCCACCGCACCAAACTTGACCTGTGAGTTTGGGATGGGTTG
Source organism: Rhizonema sp. NSF051 (assembly GCA_029379265.1). Classification (GTDB taxonomy): domain Bacteria; phylum Cyanobacteriota; class Cyanobacteriia; order Cyanobacteriales; family Nostocaceae; genus Rhizonema. The sequence goes on along the minus strand of JAQYWN010000424.1, from coordinate 5,169 downwards.
GGTCAGTGATATCATACTGACGGATATCGCCATGCAACCAGTTGGAGAAGTAGATATAGCGATCGTCCATAGAAATCAGGATATCGGTAATCAACGATGGCACTGGAATCTCCCATCCTTCCACCTCCACTGATGGCACATCAATGACTTTCTCGACGAACCAGCGATCGCTCTTTTGGTACCAATGCCAGATGTTGCTGCTGAGTGCCGCACCGACAAACCCATGCGTGCTATCCGGGTTATGGAGAAAACGCACTTCCAGAGGAATTAACCCCTCTTCACCCAAATCAAAACTTTGAACAATCTCATGTTTCGACCAATCCCAGAAATGCAGTTGATGACCGTAATTTCCTGCCGTTACGTCATTGAGGTTAAAACCTGGAAAATAAGTTTTAGGTGCACCCCATTCACTACTCACCATCACGTTATGACGTGGCTGATACCAGAAATCATAGTTAAAGCGCATGGCATCGGCTTTGCGTTCCCAACGTCCAACAATGTCAAAATTTTCATCTAGTAACAAAAAGCCACCAGGGCCATTCCCTTCTTTGTCGCCCAGCATGGAAATCATAACATGACCATCTGCTAGGCAGTGTACTGTGTGTGGAGCGCTTAAGTCAGTCTTTTCTTTAATTTGTTCTGGTTCAATAACTTTATGAATAGCAGCACCCGCATCTGCCGTATCAACAATATAAATCCGGCTTGAGCGTTGACCGGGAATCACCAAAAACCGTCGGGATTTACTGCTATTATTGTGACAGGAGCTACAGGCGTTCCAGCCAAAGTGATGCAATTCATCCCCAACATAGGGCATTGGCAAGCGATGAATCACTTGGGAGTAGGTTGAGGATTGGGGGTCAACATCTATCGTTGCCAGGTAATCAGGCTCTTCAATACCTGTACCCACGTAAAGTGCAACTGTATAAAGCAACTTTTCGCGCTCCGCCTTAATTGCGGCTTCTGGGGAAGCGTAGCCGGGTCCGCAGCAATCATGGGTCATTTTTTATACCTAGATAGACATCAGGATAGGAGTCAAGAGATTTAATTGAGCAAAGTTTCTTGTCTGCTTGACAACCAAATTTGCAAACCTAATTCTCTTAAATATCTTAAGCCATCGACAATCTGTTGACGTCTACCCCAAAGTTCTAAATCAAACCAACCGTCTTCAGTTTTGGAATTTAATGAGGCTCCGGTAATATTAACAGTTAATCCATAACAGGAAACCAATCGTGTTATGATTGGAGAAGAACGATGCATCTTGGGAATGCAGACTTGAAACTTAGCGCGAGTTGTTTGTCCTTCCCCTTCGCTCAAATAAACTCTTTGTTCTTCTTGAGAGTAACTATAGTTAAAGCTACTTTTCATATTTTCCATACTTTCTTTTACACAGCTTGTGATCTGCAACTGTACAATCTCTACGTTCAGGGTTTCTAGATAGGCAAAACCTGTTTCTATTTGTTGAGAACTACCTTGAATTTCTAGATGAAACCAACCGTCTTTCGCCGTGTGAGGTTCTAAAAAAGCTGCTGTAATATTAATGATTAAGTTGTATCGAGAAATTAATCGTGAGACAACGGGTTGGCGAAGATATTGCTGGGGAACCCGTATGTGTATGTAGCCTAATGCAGGATTAACAGTTGTAGATATCATCACCCTAACTCCTTGCAAAGCTTATTAACTATTAGCCAAAGGCTAGCTGAATCTGCTGTAATTGATGCATATGGTTAAATAAATTCCAGCAATATTCCTCTGGTAATCCACAGGTAACAGCACCCCGCAGTACAACATTAAAGTACCAGTCATTGGGTGCGACTTCCTCAGCGAGCTTGTTGACTACGACGTAAGTACGAACATTGTTGTAAATCTTATTAGAAGAGTGAATATCCACAAATTCTTGGCGATATCCACCATGCGGTACCTCTTCGCGGTTGTCTAAGTAATCACTCAATCGCCAAGGGAGTTGATAAAGAACTCCTGTCACTTTCGCTTTGGGATCTTTCACTACATCTAAAACACCACAGTTGCGACTTGGGGAACGGCGGTAAAACCCAAGTTTATAACCTTTCAGCGTTCCAGTAGCAATGACGTAAGGATGAGTGTTTTCACCAAGAGATCGCTTCAAATCTACTGGACACATACAAGAGCCATAGGCAAAATAGTAGAACATTTGCTCTTTTTGTTGCACTTGCTGTAGTCTCATCTCAGAGTGGGCAGTATTCTGAGATTGCACCCAGCTATGGTGTAAGTGTCCAGCCTGTTTACTCATCTGTCTCAGTAGGTATTGACGAATGAACAAGATTGTAACACAGTTTCTTTTACAAACAACACTATTCCGATAAAAAAACCGTACTTAATTTTTCAACAGACAGTGATTCATTCCAATACTCTTTAACTATTCAGTCTCCCCACTAAATCCGTATCCGATTCCAAGCTTTGACGATTAGCTGTAAATTCTTCGGTAAACTATTTTGAGAAATATCATTATACTGGACTGTACCACTAGGGCTAGTCAAAGTGTAGGTGATGTAGTCAGCAGCGCCACTGGGAGCTGAATAACTCTGGTTTTGGAATTCAGGCAGTCCTTTTTTTTCTAGTAGATGCTGAAACTGTATCAGTTGTCTGCGAGAAATGCGGCGAACCTTTCGTTGAGAATCGTTGGCGTCGCCAATGCGATATTGCATTAAACGCCCATCATTGAGCAAGACGGTTTCGTCAGTTTGATTTGCAAAGCCACCACTAGAAATTTGCCGAAAAATGACACCACTTGACAATGCTGGTGGTAACTGACTTGTGGGAATGGGAACTGGTTTAAGAGTTTTGCTTTCGCCAACTCGAAGAGCGTTTTCATCATAGGCGATCGCACCCGATTGACCAACACGATAACAATAGCGTTGTTGCCCATCGCTGACAGTTACCAACCAACCAGGTACAACAACAGTTGCACACAAAACCTCTGGTTTACTTATACCCAAACAACTATCAGGCCATTGTCGCTGTTCTATCTCAACTATTTGTAACTTTGAAGTTGGTAATCCAAACTGACGAGAGGCTTCTACCAAAACTTTATCAACAACTTCGGGTAACTGATTCTCACTGATTTCGCTCGCTAATTCATTCAGCTTGATTGTGGAACCAGAATCATTGGTGTGATAGACTAAAGTCTGGTTAATTACGCCGACACTTATGAGCCAACCCTCTACGAGTGATTGAGTACAGACCTCTTCCGGTTTTGAGAGTTCCAGACAGCCATCTTTCCAAGTCCGTTGTTGAGTCTGAATAATCCTGATTTGGGAAATTGGCACATTTAACCGTTTAGATGCAGCTTGCAAAACAGCCTTTTTTACAGAGACTGGTAAATTTTTTGATAAACGACTGATGATATGGGGATTTGCTTGACGTAATGAGCGACCATGACTATCAGTGTGATAAATCCAGTGTTGATTTCCATCAGATAACACAACCCGCCAACCAGAAACTAATGCTTGGGTACAGAATTCGTTGGGTTTGGGCAGATTCATGCATCCATCACCCCAAGTCTGTTGACTATAATCACTAATTTTGAGTTGTTTTACCGGAATGTGTTGTGTACGGGATATATCTTGCATAACTGCATTGGTAACCTGAAGCGGTAAGCCTCCATCTGAGACTTCATCTAGTACTTCTTGCTGGGGGTTTGCTGGATTAGCTACAGCGTTTCTCATGACTGTTAACCCGCCACCAACAGACAAAAAACTAGTTAATATCAAGGCAGTAACGAATTGTACTGATTTAGTGCTATAGTATTTTTTTGTTTTAGTTTTCATAAAAAATTTCGGGAATATATTGTTAATTTAGTTCCAGCAATTGAAAGTCAACACTTCAACTACACCCCTTACACTCTTAGCAAGGGGATCTGCCGAATCACAATAAAATAATAATTAACGACTTAAGACAAATAATTATATTATCCCACACTTATCAGTAGGGATTGGTCATTGGCTATTAGAGAACAGATAATTATCTTCCCCATTACCAGCTATAACTGGTAACTTCCGGTATTTATGTCAATTATTATACAAAAAATCATCAGGTAGATGTGAAGATAGACCTGGTGTAACTGTTGTTTGTTCCTTCGTCTTAACAATAAATTGTAGTGGGGAGAAAACTTGTTACCGTATTGAGTTAAGTGATTTCACTAACAGTAATTTTACTTAAGACTCATGCAGAGATTGGCTGCACTCTTAACTGATTGTGAGGCAGATCGAACCTAATCGTGCTAGCAGCCCAGTTTTTCAAATCAGGTGCTAGCCAGACGAGTTTTCGCAGAATTTCATCATTCACCCACAACACAAGAGGAAATTTAAATTGTTTCCTCAACTCGTCACGGATCTGATTGGTAGAGATCAGGAGTTGGTTAATTGCCACCACAGACTCTAAACCCGTTACTATCACAGCTTCAGGCTGAGTGGAACCTAATGTGTTTGCGATTGTTGTATATAGTGTTTCAGCGGAGGATGGAAGCTGAATTTCTTGGTATTTTACCGTTGAAAATTCTTTTAACAAACGCAGTGTTTGTTGCTGCTTTACCGTGGAGTTACAACACGCTAACAGCAGTGAAAACTGTCCTTGGGAAAGTTTAATTGTCCTTGCTAACGTCTGAATGGACGCTGTACTATCTTGAGAATTCACTACACTTTTCATTGATTATCCTGAGTTTCATTTTAATTAGTAACATGATACTTACAGCAAATATACTTAATGTACTTTCTACCAAAACTTATATGTAGGTAGTTTAAATCACAACAGCAATGAAATTTATCTCACAATCATACTCACGCTATTTTTAATGAGGGTGTGGTGCATCACCCCACATTGACGGTGATGAAGTACGGGATCAGGCAATACGGTTCATATCATGTCCGGTAGATTAACCTGAAATACTAGACGAACCCCAAGAGCGATCCTCGCTGCGCTTTGTCTCCCCTCACCGCAAGCGGTGAGTCCAGCGCGAATGACGGCTTTCCCTCCGTAGGCGACTGGCGATCTTCGTAGCGGTAGCGATCTTCGCAGCGGTAGCGTTAGCGTAGCGGTAGCGAGGAACGAGCGTCGGAACGAGCGTCACCCGAAGGGGGAGGGGTTGGGGAGCCAGCACGCATGAGGCGCTTTCCCGCCGTAGGCGACTGGCGTGGT
>JAQYWN010000041.1 GCA_029379265.1 Rhizonema sp. NSF051 | reverse complement strand
AGCAGGCGTGTGATTGTCCCGTGGTTTCCGTGTTTTCTCATTAGTTAATGTCCTAATCTACCTAGCAACTGCTATAGCTAAGATAAGCTAAAGTTACTGTTTAAAGGCACTATCTTTCCTTGGAATCATGAATATTCCCTTTGACTCTTGCTAGAAGCAGAAATCTCCGAACAATTAGAGACAGAACAAAAAGATAACTATTAACTGGTAACTGTAAATGGCTCACTACCAAAGACTACTCAGAATTTCTACCACTGGTAAATCTTTGCAAAATATCACTCCAAAGATAGAAGCCTTAATCGCAGAATCAGGAATTGAATCTGGACTATGTACAATATTTTTACGCCACACTTCAGCCAGTTTATTGATTCAAGAAAATGCCGATCCAGATGTCCTTAGAGATTTAGCCAACTTCATGGCGAAACTCGTGCCAGAATCAGCCAAGTATATTCATGATACTGAAGGTCCTGATGATATGCCAGCCCATATACGCACAGTCCTTACCCACACGTCAGAAAACATTCCCATCAATCAAGGACAGTTGGTGTTGGGAACTTGGCAAGGAATTTACATTTGGGAACACAGGCAACGAAATCATAGTCGAGAAATAGTTGTTCATATTTCAGGAAGTTAAATCTAGACTGGGTAGACTTGAGTCAAAAGGATGAGGAGTTCCGCTTCTTTTTCACATAATTAGATCTAATTGTTATTCCGGTTTACGTCTTCTAAATATTGTTCTCTGGTTTATAGTAAAATAAGCTACAAGCTATTCTGGGAATTACTTAATATTTTGACGGTAACTTTTAGAGATGACTATATAAGGATAACCTTTTGAGAGGAGTCGTTTTGGAGACAGTTTTCCGGCGAGGAGTGTGATTTTAATCACAACATACTTCCGGGAAAATCACTGCGACACGTTGATCTATATCAATGGAAAGAAGATGGAAATCTCTAAAGATAGAGGTGTGAAATCGCCAACTATGCTGTATTCAAAATGATTCGCACACTCATTGAATCTGCTTTCCAAACTGGATGTCTTAGTGTTGAATCTGAGGGTCTCATTCATCAAATGCTGGCGACGAAAAGCTATCAATCAGACGATTTAGCAGCATTAACAGACCTGTATAATGCAGTGCGGGAGGGTCGCATTCAACAAGAAGCATCCACTAATCTAGTCATGGATCGCATTATACATGATACCCGAAGAAGCCAAAATCTTTAGTCTTAAGCTAGTAGTGTGTTATGGATTGGCAATGGAAGTGACAGAGCAAGTCAAAAAGCAAAGCTAAGAACTCACTGAAATTGATATATTCTTGTCGAAAACCATGAAGGTCAGCCAGAGAATGAGCTAAGATCAGGTACATGGGGGTAAATGTGAAGCCGAGTCATCAGACTTCCTGGTAATGCAAATGACTACAAGAAGGCAACTAAAACAACCGCAAGCTCAGCTGACTTTGAAGTATCATTTATTACATAATGGTTGGAAAGACTCATTGATAACTATTGACCTCATCAGGAAAACACCCGAATTCTGTGACTTCTCGTGAAGTAAACATTTTCCGAACAGCCTGATGAAGACCGAGTAGACCTAAATGAAGTAACAGAAAACTTTGAAACCCAAGATTTTTACAAAACAGATGACCACAAACAAGTCTTGGGCTTGGGTAAACAAAGGTGCTTCTCAAGGTTCGTTTCTTGAACCTCAAAAAGGTGCCTTCTACTGGGAGACAACCCAGATGTTGACAAATTTAACTACGTTTAAAAAGGCAGAAGCAGTAGATGCTACACCGCAAGATTTATCAATTGTGTTGCGATGGGCGGGAAGTATGCGTTTTCTTGCGGGACCAGCAACGCTGGATTGAGCGAGCTCGCATCATCGATATAGAGGGTGATTTAGTGACCCTGCGTTATGAAACAGATGAAGAAGACGAAATATGTTCCTGGGAGGAAATGGTTCGCCTTGAAAGTATTGGTGCTGTAACGCAAAAACTAGCTTCAGTGCCACGTGGTAATGTAGAACCTCTGATGACCGAAGATTGTCCGGAGGCTGAACGCATTCGCGATCATCACTCTACTGACTCCAATCCAGACTAGTAAATGGTTAATGGTTAATGGTTAGTTCTTAATACCACTATTAACCATTAATGCGTTCAAATGCCGGACAATAACCTTCAAGAGTAACTTTAAAGTTATATAACGGGGACATGGGGTTCCAACACCTCTGTCCCCTTTGATGTCGGCAAGTACCGCAGCAACTTAAATCAGACAAAGTATAGCGATCGCTACTTTGGTTAAGTAATTCGCGTTGTGACAACCCCCGTAATACAATTTCTTCTCCTTGCCAACGAGCTTCGATTAAGCCTGTATCAGCAAATTGCCGCCAGCGAGGATCTGCCGCAATTACATCAGGAAGCGAAATTGTCACGACTGTTCCCAACTCCGTTAACTCACCTTCATAATTAGTTTCCGGCGCTGCAGGTTGTAAAAATATGTCTCCGATAGGTAATTCAACCAACGTACCTGCCTCTGGGCAATGTACGTGGTAGCGATTTTGCAACTCCTCCAAGCTTGTGAGATCTGCTAAGTAGGTAGGGGAACCGTGGACGAAGATAACATGTTGGGGTCGCAAATTGTGAATCAGTTGAGTAGTACCTGGACAATCGCTGTGCTGGGCAAGAAAATAAGTTTCGATCGTCGCCAGTTTTGAGTATTGATTGTTAAGTTTGATATTAGTTTTTTCTGGCAGCAGAATCAGCCAAGGGTTGGTAGCTAGTTGACTATATTCGCTCAGATCGACAGTAGAGTCTGTCAGGACAATGCAAGGGGAATTGCCAACAGTTGCACGCTGTTCTGGATGTAGGCGACGGACTCGAGGACGTATTCGTTCATCCCAAAATAGTGCTTGATGACGGGCAAAGTTTTGTACGGATGGGGGAAAGTGGGGTAGCAGTTCTAAATAAGCATCGCATCCAGTCGCAACAGCACCATCAACCCAAATGTCTAAATCCCGTCCTGTGAAGTGATGATGGCTGCGTAAGAGCATGAGCAATTCTTGCCCTAACCCCAAAGCGGGAGTCGGCATAAGTACTGAAAAACGGTCAGAGATCGCCCGATTAATTCTCTCAGCTAGTTGATTTTCTTGATTGCGACGGTGGGGATGACGCGACGTGCCATACGTGCCTTCTATAATTAAGACATCCAACTCGATAGAACGTAATTCATCCAAACGCAAACCTTCTACTAGCCGCGAATTCGACAAAAAAAAGTCTCCCGTGTACAGGAGTTTGTAAGAACGTTGTTGATTTGTATAGGTTAGCAGGATTGCGGCAGCTCCTGGTAAGTGCCCTGCAGGGATTAATTCTGCTACCAAACCGTCTTTGAATTCTATCGGCGATCGCAATGGTAACGCTTGACAAAATTGCGAGATTTCCTCACTGTCTTGGTTCAACCAATTGAGAGGCAGTAATTTACTAGTGACCTCGCTGGCGTAGATTGGTAATAGGGGAAAAGCTTTGTGTAGTGCTAGTAACCCTTGAGCGTGATCAGGATGAGCGTGACTTATCAGTACTAAGTCTGCAGGTAGGGAAGTACCGCGACGTGCTGGCTTTTTGAGATCTTTAATTAATGGCGAAATGTCTGCCAAACCGCAGTCAAATAAGATGCGGTGTGGTCCCATTCTGACTAATAAACATACGCCCTCCTCGTTATGATGAACGCCATAGGGCAAACATTCTAGCTCATTAGCCGCCTCTGCTAGATCAACACTGTCTTGAGCCGATAGGCGATCGCTCATGCTCTGCTCCCCTCAAAACTCATCGTTGTGGAAATGTCCTAATAAAGAAAGGGTGTAAGGGTTGAGAAAAAGGTGTATTACCCTGCTTGCCCCTAAACACATTCGATAAACCCATACACCCGACACTTTTATATTCCTACATCCTGAGCGAACTGATTTTAGGGAGGACAATTGTATACTCGCGCGAGAGTTGAGCAAAGTCCGTCAAGATCGTCTCCACCGCCTCGTAAGAACTTGGTAAAGAAATAAAAACAATCTCTCCAGATCGGCATTGGGGCTTTATGTGAGTACTTGTTCTACATCAATGAGCAGAGCCATTGCCATGATAGTTATCTGAATCATAAAATCCGTTTTTTGTGCCAAAGAATAAGCAAGAAACAGTAAATATGACTGTTAATGCAACTAAAACCAGCTTTATGTCCATTTGTTTGTTACCCTCTAGTTAAAGACGTTCCAATGCTAATAGAGTGATTTTGCTATACAGTGAAATCAGCAGAAAATCTTTACTATGATTAACTTGGTTCGACAATGAGTAAATATACTAATACATGCCTAGATTGTAAAACTTTTTAGCTAAACTGTCTATCTACCTTAGACGTATTTAAGTATAAACAAGGAATGAAGTAGCGATGAGAGTGAATTACCTCTAACCGAACGACCTTCATTCCCAAATTCTTAATAAAATGTTGTTAAAATTTATAACTGAAAACTTGAATTTCACCCTTTTCAGGCAAACTACCAGGGCTAACAGTGATCGTGTCACTGCTACTACGACGGACATTAACTCCCTGCATTAATGAGAGAAATCCATCCAATGGGGAAACATCACAGTTAGCATTATCTGCAGCTTGTGTACGGAATTGAGTAGGAATTATCAGCTTGGGATTGATAACTTGAATTGCCTGCTTGGCTTCAGTGGCATTGTAAGCTTTAGCACCCCCACCTACAGGAACTAAAGCTACATCAGGACGACCGATGAGGATTTTTTGCTCAAAGGAAATGGGTGCTGCGGCTCCCCCAAGATGGAGGATATTAGTTTTTGCTTGCGTCCAAAGCCAAGCTGCATTTGTGCCAAACTGCTTACCACCTTTGCGATCGTGGTCTATGGCAATTCCTTGGAACTTAATCCCTTTAAACTCATAAGCTCCTGGTTCATAAATTAACTTAGGATTTCCTGGCAGGTTTTCCACAACTCCTTCATCCAGCAGTTGACTGCTAATAAGCACCAAATCTGCTGAAACTTTTGGTGGACGATAACGAGCAGTACAACCAACTGGCCGAAAAGGATTGACAAGGATTTTTGTTCCACCACCAGTAAATAGAAAGCAACTATGACCCAACCACTGAATTGACAGTGAACCACTAGATTGAGCTGTAGCCTGAAATTCAGATCCTAAGTTAGTAACCAATGGTGTTACCAAACCTGCTCCAGCATAGCCAATCAACTGTCGTCGTTTCATTAATTACTCACTCGAGTGTATTTGTTCCAGAAAGTTTCGTAGCAAGTTTTTTCCTGAAGATGTCAGGACACTCTCTGGATGAAATTGGACGCCCTCAATGTGCGGAAAGTTCCGGTGTCGCACTCCCATAATTGTGCCATCTTCAACCCAAGCTGTAATTTCTAACACATCTGGGCAAGTTTGACTATCAATAACTAAACTATGATACCGAGTGGCAGTTAAAGGATTCTCTAATCCTCGGAACACACCTACTCCGGTGTGAGATACAAGGGATGTTTTGCCATGCATCAGCTCTGGTGCAGAAACAATTCGAGCGCCGAACACTTGACCAATACTTTGATGCCCCAAGCAAACCCCTAAAATTGGTAAGTTCGGTCCAATTTGTTGAATCAAATCTAGAGAGATTCCAGCATCTTCCGGACGACCAGGACCTGGGGAAATCAATAGCGCATCTGGATTTAAGGCAAGAATCTCGTCTAAAGATATTTTGTCATTCCGAAAAACTCTAATATCATTCGCAACTGGGAACTCTACCGCTAGTTCTCCTAAATACTGAACTAAGTTATAGGTAAAGCTGTCGTAATTATCAATAACTATAATCAAATTCTATAACTCCTGCTCTCTAGCACTTAGTCTTTGATTCTTACCAAACTGTAATATTAAGTAACACTTGATACTTAGCTAAAAGATGACGATACACCCATACTCGTGGAGATCTTAGCTTAATTTCAAACAGTGGGAACAAGCAAACTTCATACGATCAGATTTCTCTCAATCCTCGCTCAACATTTCTGACAAAGCTTAACATAATCATAAAAGGGACCGTAATTGTCAGCCTGCCCGCTTATGATGCGGCAAAGTGACTCATAATTAAAGCGTGGAGAGGAGGCAATAAAAGCATAGCTGCTACCAACACTGCTACTAAAGCAGCAATAAGCACAGCGCCGGCAGCACAGTCTTTAGCTATTTTTGCTAATTCATGGTAAGTTTGCTTAACTGTTAAATCAACGACCGATTCTATTGCCGTATTTAGTAACTCTAAAGCCAAAACAAAACCACTAGTTACCCCGATTACCGCTATCTCCACAGCTTTCAGGCGTAAAAAAAGGCTTAACCCAAGTGCTAGAGCACATACACTGACATGAATCCGAAAATTACGTTGCGTTTGAAAAGCGTAGGTAATTCCAGTCCACGCATACTTAAAACTTATAAATAAATTAGAGGCTACCTGCCAAGATAGTCCGCGTTGCTCGGTGACAACAGTTTCTACGCTGTTTGACTTTGGTGGCGACGAAACTTGTTGTTGAGGCATAGGCATAAAAATACAACAGCAGAGTGAGTAAATTTGGAGTTTTCGCCGATCCTAATCGCTTAATTAGGCTCTATTGCAATTTTTCACAGAATTTTTACAATAGAGCAATTAAGAAAAACATTTAACATAAATGCACACAAGTTCTATTCTACGTCAATATCAATACCAATTATCTTCAGTAATATTACTTGCTGTTTTAGCATTAAACTCAAACTTTCTTCATTAGGATGATCCCAGCCTAGCAAATGCAGTAACCCGTGAGATGCTAACCAAGCAAGTTCAGTTTGCAAAGGGTAATCCTGCTGTTTAGCTTGCCGTATTGCTGTATCAACGGAAATCACAAGATCACCAAGATATAGGGGCAATACGGCAAGCATTTCGTCGCTTCTTGGACAGTCTACCTCTAACGCCGCAAAGGCTAAAACGTCAGTTGGTTTATTCTGATGACGATACTGGGCATTCAATGTCTGAATTTCAGTATCATCAGTTAAACGCAGCCCTAGCTCATAAACAGAGGTGGTTGGAAGATGAGAATGCAGTTTTTCCAACCAACATTTAAACCACTTCTCCCAAGTTTCAGGAGCAATTCGGAGATCGGTCTCACCAAATTTTATCACTTCTGCTTGGGAAGACTCGTAAAAATCATCCTGCACATATATTTCAACTTGCACTTTTCTCTACAAAATCTCCTTGCTGAAGTAATGGTTGTTGTTAGCGGGTTAGGTAAGCAAGACCTACGAGTACAGCCAAAAGTCCTACTGTACTCAAGAAGAAATGTTTCAGCGAAGTGCCACGCTTTTGTACCATGTTTCGCATGGCGAGTTTCACGTAGCTTGGTTGAGGTTCTGAAGGAGAGTTGCTCATCTAAAAACCTTTGATACGTTGGAAATCGTGTACCTGGACACGAAGGATGTTTAACTGTTCAGTTTTAGAGCTACGGACTGGCTTCGTATCCATAGATAAAAATTTAAACGCTTGCCGAGAATGTAGTATGCGTACATACTTATGCGTGTCAGCTAGTTGAAGCGGGAGGCACTAAGCCCTGTCGCTTCAGCGCGGGATGCTGACATCTATTCGATAACAAACCCTGATAATAATGTAACAGTTTGTTTAACAGATAGCTGCCATTTCGGCTAATTAGAGAGCAGAAAATAAAGTAGGGGAGAGAATGAAACTCATTTTTTCCCTACTTCCCTTGCTTTCCCTATTGCTACCTCTACTCCACAAGCTGATTTTCTTGTCGCAGATAGGTTTGAATGAATGGATCTAAGTCGCCGTTCATGACATCCGCGATCGCCGTCGTTTCCAAGTTGGTACGCAAGTCCTTCACCATTTGGTAAGGATGAAAAACGTAGTTGCGGATTTGGTTCCCCCAAGAAGCTTCTACCATATCACCGCGAATTTCGGCTATTTCTTTGGCATGTTGCTCTCGGGCAATAACGAGGAGTTTTCCCTTTAAGCGGGCAAGGGCTTTCTCTTTGTTTTGTAATTGGCTGCGTTCTTCGGTACAACGCACCGCAATCCCAGTAGGAAGATGAACAACTCGCACGGCGGTTTCAACTTTGTTGACATTCTGTCCGCCTTTACCACCAGATCTAGAGGTGGTAATTTCCAAATCCTTATCTGGAATTTCCAGCTGTACATTGTTGTCTAGTTGCGGCATCACTTCCACCCCAGCAAAGCTGGTTTGTCGTTTACCATTGGCGTTAAAGGGTGAAATCCGCACTAAGCGATGAGTACCCATTTCACACCGCAAGTAACCGTAAGCAAAACGACCGGTAATTTCCAAGGAGACTGATTTGATGCCTGCTTCATCACCCTCAGATATTTCTATTGAATGCACCTTATAGCCTTGTCTTTCTCCCCAACGGGTGTACATCCGCATCAACATTTCCGCCCAGTCTTGAGCATCAGTGCCACCAGCACCAGCGTTAATTGTCACCACTGCACCCTTTTCATCAAAAGGACCAGAAAGTAACTGTAGCAACTCCCACTGGTCAAGTTCAACATTGAGTTTACTGATAGTGGACTCGGCTTCAAGTAATAGACTCTCATCCGCTTCTAGCTCCAAGAGTTCTAATACTGCCTTAGAATCTTCTAAACTGTCTCGCCAGTGACGATACTGTTGAAGATGTTCTTTGAGATCGTTCAGTTCTTGCAGTGTTGCTTGGGCTTGATTTTGGTCATCCCAGAATTCAGGCTGTGCCGAGATTTTTTCCAGATCTTGAATTTTGGCTGTTAATGCTGGGATGTCAAAGATAGTCCTGGGTTTTACCCAGGCGGCCAGACAACGTTTCGATTTCGCGTTTGAGTTCTAATACTTCCATATAGTTTGCTGTAGTTAGCGATCGCTATCTATTAAATTTTAGAAGAAGTAATGCTGAATGTCGCTCAAGATGCTTCGCACGCCATAGTGCGAAGCATCTGTACTTTAGGGAGATCCATAAAAATAAATTATCCAGCAGTTCATTCTATATTTCTGGTCCTAGTCGCGCTCTTGTAAGCCCGGATCGCTGGATATTTATTTACTGGTAAGTGCCTAATCACGACTGTTGATGGCAACGAGCAGCCGTAAAATAAAAATGAACAGGTTGATGTATGTCAAGTACATTGACAAAGCAGCTGGTAAGTACTGGTCATCGCGGTAGGTACGTGGCAGGATGTAGAAATCGACGACAGACACTCCAGCAAAGAGAAATACGCCCAAACCGGATATGGCAATTTCCAACCAAGTCGGCGTGTAAACACCAAACACGCTGAATAAAAACTGGGTTAGACAGACAACCACCAAGGCAATCACGCCGAGACGGACAGTTTTTGACAACGCCATGCCGTCTTGTTCGGAAAGATTTGAGCCAATCTGACGGGCGGCAATAAAGGTGACACCACAACCAAGAGCCGCAAAGCCAATACCCGCTATGCCCACATTAGGGGTTCTCAGTGCTACAAACACTAAGCCACTGAGAGTATATCCAGATAAGAGGCTGTAAGTTGCTAGCAGTGGTAGTGCGACTTTTTGATTACCCTTTTCAGCAACGTTTTGGGCAACGAAGAACAAAATCAACTCAACGATGACAGCACCAATGAAGGTGGGAAAGAATAGTTGGGGATGATTACGAATAACGCCAAGTCCACCATAAGTTCCAAGTGCAGTTAAGACCAAACCACCACCAACAAAAGGTAGGGCATTGGCAATCACATTAGGACCTACTAGAGCCTGAGTTTTAGCCTGACGAATCGCTTCACGGAAGTTGCTTGTATTGCTCATATTTCACAAATAATTTTTTTGAGAAGATTAACTCCAAAGATATTTGAGCGTTCGCTAAACGCTTTCATTTCCATTTTTACCTAATTTATCAAGTAAGAGTTATATGCCCTATCATAAAAGTTGACGCTTCTTTACGCCACTTCAAGTAACTTACACCAAAAAGTTGCGTCTAATTTCTCCGTATAAATGCTGAGATGCGGAGTAAGACCCCTCATAAGTTCAGTAAAACAACTATGGTTTGTTTTGCGTGTCTTAAGGACAATAATTTCAGAGCGAAAAAAGGTTTACGCGACTCACTTTTATAAAGAAACGAGTTGCAACAAAGGATATTTTATGGCGGCAAATCAGTTCTCTATGCGGTCTGATGGTATGGAGTTATTGCTCTTATATTACCAGAATCCTTCTATTAAACTTCGTAATCAACTTGTGCAGTTACATACTGGCTTGGTGCGGAAGATGGCTCATAAATTCAGCTATCAATGTAATGAACCTTATGAAGATTTGGAGCAAATTGGTTATTTTGGTTTAATCAGGGCTATTGAGCGTTTTGAACCAAGCCAAGGATATGCTTTTAGTTCCTTTGCTGTGCCATACATTCGGGGTGAAATGCTACACTTTTTACGTGATCGCAGTACGCTGTTAAAAATTCCCCGTCGTTGGCAAGAACTTTATAATGAGGGGCAAAAGGTTCGCAAGGAATTAGCAGCTTGTCTAGGTCGTGTTCCTAAGGATTCGGAAATTGCCCGTCAGCTACAAGTATCTGTGCAAGAATGGCAAGAAACCAAGTTAGCGGCGCAAAATCGTATGCCTTTGAGTTTAGATGCTACTGTGGTTCACTATGTGGATTGCCAAATTACCTTGGGTGAAGCAATTCCTTGTCCCCGTTCTGCTGCTCAACAGCAAAAAGAAGAAGAAAGACAACAACTTCAAGGGGCAATAAGTATGTTAGAAGAAAAACCCCGGATGGCAGTTGAATTGGTCTTTCTAAAGGAACTTTCTCGTAAGGATGCTGCCAAGAAAATTGGTACTAGCCCAATGACAGTAACACGCTATCTGCAAAAGGGAGTTCAGGACTTAATGTCAGTGTTACAACCACAGGCTGTGGCAGGGATATAATAGTTATGAATTATGGAAAAATTCCTTATTCCTCACGTATTTTTATCAAAATTTTAAATCAGCGATCGCTCCTTTGGCCATAGCGGCAATGGCTTTATCGGTGGCTTTTGGTAAATGGTAATACTTGCCTCTAGCTGTCTTGGCTAATTCCTTAGCAAATCCAGTAGAAACAAATTTATTTTCAGTATCAACGACCAACAACTGTATGCCCAGAGCAGATATTCTAGCGGCAATTTCTAACAATTCCGCTTTGATATCTGGTTTTTTTTCTGGTTCAATTGGTTCACCTAAAGAACGCGCCAGAGGAATATTGCCACGTCCATCAGTAATCGCAACAATCACCACTTGCCCAATATCTCCACTCCTTTGGGCATTCAATCCAACACGTACAGCTTGAGTTAACCCGTGGGCAAGCGGCGAACCACCTCCGCAGGGTAAACGTTCGAGACGGTTACGCGCTAAAGCGATGGAACGTGTAGGGGGCAATAACACCTCTGCTTGTTCTCCCCGAAAAGGAATCAAAGCGACTTGATCGCGGTTTTGATAAGCTTCTGTTAAAAATTGCATCACCGCACCTTTAGCTGACTGCATCCGATTCAGCGCCATTGAACCAGAGGCATCGACTACAAACACCACCAAAGCTCCTGCTTTACGTACCAAACGCTTGGAACGAATATCGCTTTGTTCGACGAAAACCCGCTTTTGAGAGGAAGAGGGGATTGTCTGAGTGAGAGGCATTTCTCCTTTTTGTCCCCTCTGCTTTTCCCGTCGTGCTTTTTGATAGGGAGCCGCTGCTCTGAGGGTGGCATCTATAGCAATACGCCGCACTTTTCCTTTGGGCAACATTGGCTTGACGTAGCGTCCTCTATCTTCGGAAGAAATTAAGCTACGACTGCCAGACTTGCCTTGCTGCTGAGCCATCTGAGCAAAATAAAGCACACTCGGATCGAGGATGACTCCCTCGGGATCGAAGATGAATTCTTCCGGAATACTGGGTGGTTCTTGTTCTGGTTGTTCTTGGTTCTCTTCAAGTTCTTCTTGCTCTTGATTTGATTCGTCTTCGGGTTCTTCAAGATTCTGCTGTGGGGGTGGCGGTGGTGGCGGTGGTTCTTCTGGAGGTGGTGGTGTTTGCACGACTGTCGCCCGTGGGACAATAACCAACTCCACACCACGCCGCAAATCTTCCGCATTCACTTGTGTACGCCCTTCCAAAGCAGCAGCTGCTTTGGCAACTCGTAGGGCAAACAATTCGGCACGATGTCCTTGTACGCCTGCACGAATTGCTTCATTTACAAGATAGGCAATTTGTTCAGTGGAAATATTAACGTCTTTGAGCCATTCCCGTGCCAGAATGATTTGGGTTTTAATGGCGTCGAGATCTTCGTTATATTGCTGAAGAAATTCTTGAGGAGAACGGGAGTAAGCGATCGCTTGCTCTACGGCTTCAACTCTTTGATCTATACCAAGTACACCATCAGCACTCAGAGCGATCGCAATCCTATCCAACAAATGCTCTCGCAGTGTTCCTTCTGCGGGATTATAAGTAGCAATGAATAAGGGTTTACAGGGGTGCTGAAAACTTATGCCCTCCCGTTCAATTTGGTTGCGTCCTTCAGATAGTACTGCTAAAAGCTGATTGGATATTTGCTCGTCTAATAAATTAATTTCATCCACATAAAGGATGCCTCGGTGTGCTTGTGCGAGCAAACCAGGCTGAAACACACTTTCTCCTTGTTTTACTGACTGTTCGACATCCACCGAACCCAAAAGTCTATCTTCTGTTACTCCCAGAGGAATTTGTACAAAAGGTGCTTTGATAATTTCTGTCTGTACCTCACCCTCCGTAGCGATTGCTAAGAGTTGATCATCCCATTCTTCTGGGTGATTGGGGTCACAGTTGCTAGTAGAACCTTTAACAACTTCAATGGGTGGCAGTAGCTCGTGGATGGCACGTGCCATCACAGATTTTGCCGTCCCACGACGACCTGCGATCGCCACTCCTCCCAACCCCGGATCGACTGCGGCTAGTAGTAAGGCGAGTTTAATTGCTTCTTGACCGACTACTGCTGTCAGAGGAAAGGCAGTACTCAAAGGGGTAGGGGTGACGGTAGGCGCAGGCATGGTTTTTATCATTGCTAGTCCAGGTTTTTAGCATACCAAAATTTGACAAGAAAGCCATACTGCTTGGTACCAATAGAATTAAGTTATAGGATCAAGTCGTTGGAGATGGTTTATCACATAATTTTCTTACGGAGTGATTTGCTAAAGAATTATCCAGGTTTTATCCTGAACATTAAGGTTCTTTACAAATAAATTTCTCACAATACTTATTTAGTACGCACGAACACGCTGTTAATGCACAAACTTTTAATATTCCGAAATGAAAAACTCCTCCGCCGTGCGCTGCTCCACCGTTCTTATATCCATGAGAATCCTCATGAAGGGGAACACAATGAACGCCTGGAGTTTCTCGGTGATGCGTTGCTCAACTTTTTGAGTGGCGAGTATCTTTATAGTCGTTACCCAGAAATGGGAGAAGATAAATTAACTCGACGGCGTTCGGCACTGGTAGATGAGAAGCAACTGGCAAAATTTGCCATTGAAGTAGGCTTAGATTTGCGGATGCAGTTGGGTAAAGGTGCAATGCAAGAGGGGGGTTACCAAAATCCTAATTTGCTCAGTAGCACTTTTGAAGCAGTTCTTGGGGCTTACTATTTGGATAACAATTCAAATATTGAAGCAGTTCGCGCTGTTGTCGATCCGCTGTTTAACTCTGTACCGGAAAGTGTTGTGGAGTCTCGTTCTGATATAGATTCAAAAAATCGTTTTCAAGAATGGGTACAACGCAACGTTACGATTCTTCCTCCTAAATACGTTACGGTTCAGACAGGTGGTTCTTGTCACGCTCCAGAGTTTGTAGCTAGAGTGGTTGTAGGTGATAAAGAGTACGGAGAAGGTAAAGGGCGTAACAAAAAAGAAGCGGAGAAGGCAGCTGCTGAAGATGCTCTAGCCAAAGTAATAACAATTGGTAATTTAGATTGACATTTTCATTGGTAATATGCTTTGGCAAAAACAGAATGCCCATCAAAAACCACGAAATTTTAATTTTTAGGTAATACTTGTAGTGGGAAGGTTACAGTAAAAGTGGAACCAACTCCCACCTGCGAAACGAGATCGATTTCACCTTGTAGCAATTTGACTAGCCGCAAAACTATTGCTAACCCCAAGCCAGTGCTGTCGGGAAGATAAGATTTATGACTCGAACCAACACGAAAGTAAGGTTCAAAAATTTGCTCTCGATCTTCTGGCGAGATCCCAATTCCAGTGTCAGAAACGACGATCGCCCACTTATGATCGTCTAAAATCTCACACTTAACTTTCACAGTTCCTGACTTTGTGTAGCGAATTGCATTACTGAGAAGATTCGTGACAATCTGTTGGAATCGTAATGAATCTGTGACGACTTGTTTGGATGAGCGATCGCAATCTATAACCACTTGTAAATCTTTCTCACCCGTTAAAGACTCTAAAACTTCATACACATTATAGATAACTTCACACAAATCAAGAGGTTCTAGTTGCAGTTTCATCTGCCCTGCATCGTACCGAGAAATTTCCAGTAAATCGTTAATCAAACGGAGTAATTTTCTCCCATTGCGTAGTACGCGCTCAATATGTTCTAAATTTGTATAAGAGTCCTTTGCCTCAGGTTTCTGTTTTTGGATGCGTAAAAACAGGTCCGAATAACCAATAATTGAAGTCAGAGGGTTTTTTAGTTCGTGGGCGAAAAAAGAGAGATTGTCTTGGTTTGCCAGAACTAAGCGAGTCAATTCTTGATTGTTGAGGGTTAAGTGATTTTGCAGGTGCTGTAGTTCTGCCAATCTTTGATCGGTATAGCTTTGAAAGCAGCGGGCGATTGCCTCATCCAAGACAAAGTCAATCAATCTCACTGCCCGCAGCACTTCTTGTGATGAAGCCTGTATTAGTTCAGGCTCCAAAATCTCAAAGATTACATTACGTAATAAACTGTACTCTCTAGCAATTTCTTCTGCATCAAAACCTTGATTGGCTCGGAGTATGCCGTGAGTTAAACTTGCCTCCACTATCGGTTTAATTTCGTTTTCTTTGAATTGGGAAAGGACTGTTTCCATTGCCATGAGAATATAATCAATATGATCCTCTATCGCTGTACGGGATAAATTTTTGGCGCTGGAAATTTTCTTGTCTAAACGAACAGCTTTCAGCCACTGTGCTATAATTGTTTGAGTTTTGTTGCTGAGTAGATGACTAAAATCTTTCATTACTTCCGGGTGGCAAAATTACAAGCTTATAATAAGGTTGGTGTTGTCAAGTTAGATAGCTCCCGAATTATGTCTTTTCTTACCTTTAGACCTTGTCAATGATTTTACAAAGGATAGTGTTTGTAACCATATATAATTTAGCTGTACATTCAAAGAAAGAAAGTCAGTAGACTTAGCTTCTTAAGCACAACTGTGTAAATGATTGTAAAGTCATTGAAAAGGTTTTTAGTTGAGCTAAGCGCTAAGACAGCATAACTAAGAATCCATAATCATCTATTTGTGGCAACCTACTTATTGGCTATATTTTTATTAAAAAATATATCACACTCGAACCTGAAAAGACATAAATTCCGGTGGGTAATGTACCTCCAGTATATAAAAATATATAGAAAGTATATCTTAAGATGGCTTGACGGTACTGTGCTGCAATGTTACATTATGGGGGAATCAGAGTTAAGTCAGCCTAATCCGTGAATTGGAACGGAGGAACCATTACTATGGGGCGAATCTTACAAAAACTTAGGAGTCCTGAGTGATAATTAAGTCAATAGTAGAGAAACTCCGCTATTGAGTATTTAATTATCAATTAATAACTCACTACTCATAGTTTTTAAAGAGGGGCATCTCTCGGCCCTAGCCCGTCAGCTAACTTCGTAGGCATTGAGAGGAGACTGAAGAGACAGCATTAACATAATGTCCGGATCTCATCAGTATTCCAGGCTCGTACTGCTCAGATTTTTTGTACCTGCGCTCTTACTGTTTTGAGGTCAAAATAGTGATATTTCAACTAAACTTGGCTGCCATCGTTGCGATTGGTGGGCAAGCTGCTTGGAGAAAAACGAAACTAGTTATCATTGTGCCTATCCAAGGTAAGTTGGGAATAATCTTAGGGTGGTGGGTTGTTGCACTTACTAACTATGAAGTAATGCCCACACCACTGGGAACTCTAGTTGCGAATCTAGATGACACCCTACACCCATTTGATCGAAGAGAGCTGAGTCACTCAGGTTTTGAGGATCTGTTGTTAGCAAGTCTGCGAGGGGTATTGATCGGCTTTTTATTAGGTGCAGCGAGCGCAATTCCTGCTCTTGTTTTCGAGCGGGATGTCTAAATCAGCAATACTAGCACTCAATCCAATTAATCAGCTTTTTTAATCTATATCGTCCTTAGCGTAGAGCCAACACTTATACACTTTTGTAGATATTTTAGGATCAGCTTTCAGCAATCAGTGATGAAAAGAATTTGGTATCGCTCTCTTACAAGTCTTACAGGTGGAGTGCTATCACGTAAAATGCGACTCGGTTCGCTCCTCACTCTAAAGGAGGTATGCTCATGAGTATTTTAAGGGGAGAAATTGTTCGCAATGCTGCATTTTTAGAAACAGAAAATTTAGTTAAGATTTATTCCAAAAGTGATGCCTGACACTTTGTTATTTTAAATAGTGTGAATCTGACTGTCGGCAAAGATGAATATATTTTTGTCATTAGTCACTCAGGTTGCGGTAAATCTACGTTTTTAAAGATTGTCGCCGACTTAAACAAAAGACTCGATAGTAAAGAGATTTTTAAACCTGGCTCTGAGCGCCTGACAGCGTTTACCCAATGTTTTTTATTACCGTGGTTAAAAGTTAGAGAAAATCTTCGGGTGACTATGGATGAAGTGCTGAAAAATACCACTTTGGATGAGAGAATTAGCATTGTTAATAAACACTTGGCAATGCTAAATTTAACAGTAGGAGCTGACAAGTATGCCTATGAAATTTCAAGGGGTATGAAACAGCAGGTGGATATTGCACGAGCGTTGGTAATTCGTCTAAAAATGTTACAGATGAATAAACCTTTCCGGAAATTAGATGCCCTAACTCGTAGTAAATTGCTGGGACAGGTATTGGATATTTGGGAAAATAAGCGACAGGCAGTGATGATGATTACCCATAATGTGGATAAAGCAATTAATAAGTCTGATCGGTTTGTACTGGTGATCAATGGATTAACAGCTACAATTGGGGAAATTTTCGAGGTGTCATTTCCTCATCCACGCGATCAGCCTGCAATGTGAAACTCTGAAGAGTATCAAGAACTTCGCAACCACGCCACGAGTTTCCTAGATCGATATTTTACTCAAGACGAGTAAACTCAAACGTCCTCAAGGGGAAAAAGCTGTGAATATCAAGCCAATTTTAGTACGTTTACAGAATGTAATCGATAAAGATGAATTAATTGAGCAGATGGTGCTGCTAAAAGCGCCAAAAACACCTTTTTTAGAACAAGCTCAATCAGGAGAATCTATCAATATAATTGTTGGGTATAACAGTTCGCCTCAAAGCCATACTGCATTAGACATCGCTTTACTAATTGCTCACCAAACACGCCTAGCTACAAAAGCACAAGTTACAGTTCAAGTTGTTTACGTGTTGGAGGAGAATGAATTCCCTAATTTAAAAAATGTTTCCTTAACAGAAGAGCCACTCAGCAGTGTATCATCGAAACAAGTTCAACTCAGTTGTCCAGCCAACTTCGTCTCAAGAGGGCTTGGCACGCTTGTTCTCAATCCCATAAAATTACACACGAACGAATCACAACCAAGAAGAATATCGGTTGAGCAATTTGCAGAAGCCGAAAACATCCTCCGTCAGGCAATTTGTTTGGCTGACGAATGGAAGAGTCCATTTAAAGCTCTTCTCAGGTTTGGTTGTATTGCTACTGAGCTCAGGAATGTTGTGGAAGCGGAAGCTGCTGCCTTACTTATTTTAGGCTGTGATTCTGTTAACCACTCTATAGTTCAAAAATTAGGTTCGCACCTTCCCTGCCCGGTACTAGGTGTACCAAAATTTTGTTAATGGCTGACTGCTCAGCCTCTTCTTTGTTAGCTCCCAACCCGTCAACACCCCGGATTAAAACTGGGAGCAGCAGGCGAGCCACCTTGAGGACTGAACTCACGATGTGCTATTGTGCCGTCATCTACGGAAGGGATTTTGTAGACAAGGATTAATGGCGTTCAAGCTAAATACCGACTATCTTACAAATCAGTACATAAACGTAAAAGCCACCTTCGCTTAGGTGGTTTATTTGTAAAGAATACTTACAAGTCGTCTATTCAAGTGATTAGGTTATAGAATATAAGGCTATGGTAATTATTCTACAACCTAGTCACAACTAATAACTGATAAAGTGCAATACGTCACGTAGGACGCTGAAACCAGCTAAATCCCAAAGTAAGTATGCCAGAAAACCAATCATTGCTAAACGACCGTTCCATAGCTCAGCTTGAGGATTGAAACCAAACAGAAAAGCATTACGGTCTTGACCATTGTAAGCAGTAGCAACTGGTGGTAAATCGGTAGAAGGAGTAGTTTTAGGTGTTTGCATTGTTTTTTATCTCCAATTAATTAGGTTTTCAGGCGTCTTTTAGTGGCTGATGAGATGAAGTACGTCACGGAGGACACTGTAGCCAGCAAGGTCCCAAGTTAGATATGCTAGAAAGCCAATCATTGCCAAACGACCATTCCAGAGTTCAGCTTGGGGGTTAAAACCAAATAGAAAAGCGTTGCGATCTTTACCGTTGTATTCGGTAGCAACTGGTGGTAAATCAGTACTTGGACGAGTCTGCATGTTTTTGTCCTGTTTGTTGCGTTTGCTGACTCTAATGTAACAATTCTTAATTTGAGTGCTTTCTGTCTAGAGGTACAAACTATAACCTCTTGTGGATGATTCCGTTTCATTATTTTTGCCTCACTAAATCTACCTAAAGAGAGTGATAAAAAAAGTTTTTGTAA
>JAQYWN010000423.1 GCA_029379265.1 Rhizonema sp. NSF051 | reverse complement strand
ATGTTAAATAGTAGATTGTTTATACCGTTTGCATATGAAGATGCATAAAAAGGACTTTACTGCCTATAATACTTCCTCTTAATTGAGGGAATGTTAGGAGGAGTAACAATAGTGTGCAGCTTCATAGAGAAGTGATATTAGGCGTAAAGTTAGGCTTCGAGGGAATATTTGCTCTTAGGTTCTCCTCAGAGTGTGCTGATATTATGAATTTGACTTGTTTGCATTAAGGTGTCATCTACAAATAGCTTTGAGCGAAAATTTGAAGTAGCATGTTGTAGCTGCTGTAAGTTATAAGTTGAAACAACTTGCGATCTCAGATCCGTCAAAGTTACCTTTTTTGCTATGGGTGGTGTATTTATCAGTGAGGTAAAATTGCATAGCTATGTGTGAACGAAATCGAAAACGCTTAAAACGACAGGATATCTATTGTCTGCTTGATGGATGCGATCTCCCAGGATGGGTGAATATAGCAGCAAGCATTTCCTGTATGTAGCTTAAGAAATAGATAGGTCGTATTAAGATCTGTATACTATGATTGCTTAATAAATGCACAGATGTTTGATTCTGAGCATCAAAGATCACTACTGAGAAAAAAATTGACAATTGCTGTATCACTACTGTGTAATAGTGCCAGCTTTGATATTTAAGGCTTAAAATAAGCTTTAATAGTCTTTTTTTGAATCTCAATTGCTTTTCTGAATGTCTATTGACATTCACAGCTGAGATGTATATTGCAACAGGGTGTTCTTAAAAGATAGCTTCTTATGGTAAGAAAGCTGAAAAATCAGGTGTTAGCTGTTGTTGAGCCATAAGACACAAGTTATTTAAATACTGACAGTACAAAAAAGGTTTTCAGACTCTTATCTGCTAACTCTACATTTAATTGCTATCAGATAGCTGATTGTTGAAGCGTAAAGTTGCGCTTTCAGTCCTGCTATCACCTTTTTTTACTGCCTGTGGTGTATTTACCAATTACGGAGGTTGAAGTGCATAGAAGGTGTGACCAAAATCGGAAACGCTCAGAACGACGAGCGATTGACTGTCAGATGCATGAATGTTCTATTCATAGCGTGAGTCAAAAGTATTCATTATTTACTAATTCCACCGAACCATCCCAATACATAGAAGCCAGCAGACAGAATACTCTAATGTTGGTTGTGAGTAAAACTGTAGTTGATGAAGAAAGTGAATGGTTGCAAGCATTTTGGTGTGATGAGTGTCAAGAAACGACATGGGATCAAGTTCACAAGGATTATGATTCTATTTATAAGGTGTTAGTAGCATCACAAAAATAGCTACAAGGTCACTAACACAGAATGTCGGTGTCATTGAACTCATATCTATATGCTTAAAAACTCCTCACTGAGTAGGCGTTGTTTTTTACATGTTAGTCTCTCTGGTTTGGCTGGAGCGACCGCTGTAGCAGTGGGAAAAAATCGGTACTTAATGTACCCCTGCCAAGCGCTTGACAAACCAAAAAGAGATTTTGAAGTGCATGGTCTAGCTCCCTTACGGAAGCGTGCTGCAGCTAAGGGCTTAATTTATGGCGCAGCTTCTATGCAAGATTATCTTGTGTCAGACAAAAATTTAGAGGCTAGCTTAAAGAGCGAGTGCAACATCCTAGTGCCGGAAAACGAGCTGAAGTGGGAGTTTTTGCGCCCTGCCCCAAATAGGTTTGACTTTACTAAAGGCGATTGGTTAGCTCAATTTGCTATTAGTAACGGTATGCTGTTTCGAGGACATACTTTAGTCTGGCATCAGCAGCAGCCTCAATGGTTTAAAGAAGTAGTTAACCGCCAAAATGCAGAAAAATTTTTGGTGGAACATATTACAACTGTGACCAAACACTACGCTGGTCAAATGCACTCTTGGGATGTAGTCAATGAGGCTATTGAGCCAAATGATGGACAAAAGGGAGGCTGGCGGCGAAGTCCTTGGTTTGAGTTTTTAGGTTCAGATTATATAGAGCTTGCCTATCGGGTTGCTGCACAAGCCGATCCTAAAGCTATGTTGGTCTACAACGAAAATGATTTGGAGTATGACACACCTAAACATGAAGCCAAAAGAACTATTGTTCTGAAACTACTAGAGCGTTTGAAATCTAGAGGAACACCAATTCATGCTCTAGGTATCCAGTCTCATTTGATGGGTGACGAAACGCATTTTAATCCTAAAAAACTCAGAAGTTTTCTCTCTGATGTTGCTAGCCTTGGGTTGAAAATTCTCGTTACCGAACTAGATGTAATAGACCAAAAATTACCTTCTTCTACGTATGATCGCGATCGCATTGTTGCCGCTCGTTATGAAGACTATCTTTCAGTCGTACTAGATGAGCGAGCAGTCATTGCAGTCTTAACTTGGGGATTAAGCGATAGACGTACCTGGCTTTCAATGTTTACTCCCCGCTCAGATAAAACACCAGTGCGTCCTTTACCACTGGACTCAAACCTCCAACGTAAAGTGGCATGGAATGCTATTGCAAGAGCATTTGACCATGCTCCAAAACGTTAGTGCTTCGATCATACTTTTAGGAACAAGATTCAAATTATGGAAAACACACTTGTTGATCCAAAGATTACAGTAATTCAACCCCAACGTTCTCTAAATGTAGCAAATGCATTGGAATTTGAGCGCGAACTAGTAACAGCCTTACGACAAAACTATTGTTCTGCATTACTAGTAGATTTAGAGCGAGTAGAATTTATAGACAGTGCTGGATTGATAGCATTGATGTCTGGATTGAAGTTGGCTCGATGCTTGGGAAAGTGCTTGAGTCTTTGCTCTGTTTCACCGCAACTTAAAATCATTTTTGAAGTTAGCCGACTCGATACAGTATTTGATATAGCTGAAGGGGACAACAAAGCTCTTCTAGCCAGTTTGTAGTTTGTACTGGGCACTCACCCTACTATTAGCTTTTTCCTAAAAACTGAAAGTGACAACATCCAAGTATTTACAACCAGGGAACTATCCAAATGAAAAAGTTTGAGGAAGAAGTCTTACTAGGAACTAGGTTTCATAAAGTCAAAGTTAATGAACTGATTGATTTCATTGTAAAATCAGCAAAACTTCCGAAGAAAACAACCATAGGTCACTTAAATGTTCGGGGAATGAACTTTGCCTACGAACTACCTTGGTATAAAGATTTTATGAACAAATCTGATTTGGTATTCTGCGATGGATTTGGTGTTTTATTAGGCGCGAAACTCTGCGGATGTCGTGTTAATTCATCTCATCGTATGACCTGTCCAGATTACATTGAGGATTTAGCACTAGCTTGCGAACAGGAAAATGTTTCCTTGTTCCTGTTAGCTGGTAAGCCAGGTACGGTAGATAAAGCGATCACTAAACTAAAGGCGATCGCACCAAATTTAAAAGTGAAAGGACATCACGGTTATTTTAAGAAGTCTGGTGAGGAAAATGAATCGGCGCTCAAACAAATTAATGAATTTAAGCCAGATGTTTTGTATATTGGCTTTGGTATGCCGCTACAAGAAGATTGGATTGTGAATAATTTAGAGCATATAGAGGCAAAAGTATTTCTCCCTCTAGGTGCATGTCTTGATTTTTATACTGGCACTGTCTACAGGGGTCCGCGCTGGATGACCAGTTGCGGACTAGAGTGGTTAACACGATTGGTCACAGAACCAACACGCTTGTGGGAACGTTATGTGATTGGCAATCCGCTGTTTCTTTATCGTGTCTTACAGGAACGGGTTACAAAAGCTTTAAAAAAGCGCTCCCGACGATTTTCACAATACTGATTTACAGGTAGTAAACAACCTAGGTCAAATTCAGAAATTTAGCTAGCAGAAATACAGGGGTAATCAGAATCGTGCCTACCGAACATATGTCGGTTTCAAGTTTTAAACCAGATTTAAGATCAGCTAAAGGTACAAGGGTACAAAAAGGATTAGCTGCAAGATTACTGCGGGTCACAACGCTGATCTTACTAGATATCTTTGCTTTGTCCTTTGCATGGAAGTTGGCAATATTTTATGGATCTCCAATAGAATCTCCTTGGACCCAAAAAACATCTTTTCTACTGCTCGTTCTCACAGTTGAAATAGGCATCATTGCATCAAAAGGACTATATAGGTCAGGTCTAAATCGTCGTAACTATCCTCGTCTAGTTGAAGCAGTCTGCTTGTCAGATGTTTTACTCTTGCTGATTGCTTTTCTTTATGAACCAGATACCTATGTCTCGCGCTCAACTTTTCTACTGTTTTGGTTCATGTCTGTAGCCTTCATATGTACTGCTCGCTTTACCTGTGATATTGTCACTAAAAAGCTGCGTCATAAAGGAGTCATTCGACATGCAGTGTTTCTCATCAGTGAAGATAAGCAGAGCCATGTTGGTTTAATAGAAAAAGAAGATTGCTACACCATACAAGGAGTTGCTGACTCTAGCTGCTTGGATATAGCCAACCGAGAGGCTACCTTTGAGTATCTACGCAAACAGGGCATAGAAGAGACTTTTGTTTCTTGGAATGCAATCAAGAATCGTCTATACGTTTGCTGGAATTTCCATACTGCTGGCATTACCCTACGAATATTACCAAATGAAGGTGACATTCATCACCCTAAATCAGTATTTTGGACGATCGGTGAAGTTCCTTGTATGACAATTCCCGCACCAATCCTCGTCGGGGGTGATTTTTGGGTCAAACGGTGTTTTGACCTGTGCTGTTCCATTGTACTGTTACTCCTGCTGTCTCCTGTTTATCTAGCGATCGCCATACTCATTAAGTTAGATTCATCAGGACCAGTATTTTTCAAACAAAATCGAATTGGTCTGCAGAGTAAAAGTTTCAAGATTTGGAAATTCCGGACAATGGTTGTAAATGCAGAAAAGCTGCAAGCAACCCTGGAAGCGAAGAATGAGATTAAGGATGGGGTGCTCTTCAAAATGAAAGATGACCCTCGCATCACAAAAGTTGGTAAGTTTTTACGCCGTTACAGCTTAGACGAATTACCGCAAATATTCAATGTTTTAGTGGGAGAAATGAGTCTTGTCGGTCCGCGCCCTCTCCCTATGAGGGATGTAGAGAAGTTCAAGACAAAGCACTTTATTCGACAAGAAGTTCTGCCCGGTATTACTGGATTGTGGCAGGTTTCCGGTCGCTCTGATATCGACAACTTTGAAGATGGAGTGAAATTAGATCTCACCTACATTGAAAATTGGTCCTTATGGCTAGATGTGAAAATTTTGTTCAAAACTGTCGGCGTTGTTCTGCAAAAATCAGGTGCCTACTAAAAGCTCTAAAAAACGTGCTTTAACTCTTAATAGTTGCTTGAGATAGAGCAAGTTTAATACATAATATTGATTGAAGGGGTGCATTATGCGTCGTTGGTGGTTAACAATTATCAGCATTGTAGTTGCGTTTGTAGTTATTTTTGTAGGAGTCATAAGTAAGGGTGGCTTTAATCAGGCCGTATTCGGTGCAGATAACAACGCTATTCAACCAGTTTTGATTGCGCAAAATTACAGTCCTACGCGGATCATGCCCCTTGGTGACTCCATCACTGGAGGTCAGCCACCTCAAAACAGCTACCGTCGCTTACTTTGGTTTTATCTGCTTAATGCGGCTTACAATGTCGATTTTGTGGGGTCAACCCAACTCAATTGCGGGTTTCCTGCGCCTATGCCGGATTTTGATTTAGACAATGAGGGTCACTGTGGTTGGCGATCAGATCAGATACTAGCTAACATTGATGGCTGGCTAAGCAGCAATCGACCAGATGTAGTGCTAATTCATCTTGGCACTAATGATCTTGGACGGCTTGATGATTTTGGACACGAGAGGACTGCAGAGGATGCCATAGAGTCTCTGCGTGGTATCATTCAAAAGCTCCAGAATTATAATCCCACCGTGAAAATACTGCTTGCTCAGATTATCCCGTCTTGTGGTAATGAGGAGCGTAGCATACCATTTAATTCGCTCATTCCAAACCTTGCCAACCAAACAAGTACATATCAATCACCTGTTATAGTCGTGGATCAGTATACTGGCTTCGATCCACAGCTAGGTGCTGATACTTTTGATGGTTGTCATCCTAATGATACTGGTGAATGGAAGATGGCTACCCGTTGGCTAGAAGCTCTCAAAAACGTGCTTTAACTCTCAATAGTTGCTTTAGATAGAGCAAGTTGAATACATAATATTGATTGAAGGGGTGCATTATGCGTCGTTGGTGGTTAACAATTATCAGCATTGTAGTTGCGTTTGTAGTTATTTTTGTAGGAGTCATAAGTAAGGGTGGCTTTAATCAGGCCGTATTCGGTGCAGATAACAACGCTATTCAACCAGTTTTGATTGCACAAAATTATAGTCCTACGCGGATCATGCCTCTTGGCGACTCTATCACTGGAGGTCAGCCACCTCAAAACAGCTACCGTCGCTTACTTTGGTTTTATTTGCTCAATGCGGGTTACAATGTCGATTTTGTGGGGTCAACCCAACTCAATTGTGGGGTTCCGGCTCCTCTGCCGGATTTTGATCTAGACAATGAAGGTCACTGTGGTTGGCGAGCGGATGAGATACTAGATCGTATTGATGAATGGGCGAGCAGCACTCGACCAGATGTAGTGCTGATTCATCTTGGCACCAATGATCTTGGACAGGGACAGAGCGCAGAGAGTACAATTGAGGATATACGTGGTATCATTCAAAAACTGCGAAATTATAATCCATCCGTGAAAATACTGCTTGCTCAGATCATCTGGTGTGGTTACTTGGAGCGAATCGCACCATTTAATTCGCTTATTCCAAACCTTGCTTCGCAAACTAATACAGATCAATCACCTGTCATAGTCGTGGATCAGTTTACTGGTTTCGAGCCATCCCCAAACGGTGGTGATACTATCGACGGTTGTCATCCTAATGATAGTGGTGAATGGAAGATGGCTACCCGTTGGCTAGAAGCTCTCAAAAATGTGCTTTAACTCCTATAAATAGCCATGTCTACCGCCACTATAGCGCTATAGTGACGGTAGACATATGGGAGCTAAACTTTACAGATTGTTAAAAATAAAAATTGCTCTTCCTTCAGAAAATAATTTCCCCAGAAAAAACTTATCTTCCATTTCCTATCTTCCCAGTGGTTTGCCTTTCTGCTACTTGAATGTCCTGTAATCTTG
>JAQYWN010000422.1 GCA_029379265.1 Rhizonema sp. NSF051 | reverse complement strand
ACCGTAAAGATTTTTTCATATAAAAATTAACTTCATCGCTTACTCTAGATTTTGAGCCAACTACATAGTACTAAAGACGTTTTATGGTATCCACTCCTCCTTCTCAGGGTTCATCAGGTCAATATGAAGTTGCTGATCCACAAAATAAAGTTGAGTCACTCGTTGTAGCTGAGTCAAAACAAGAGGATAGTGAACTAAATCTAGAGTTTTTGTATACCAGAGATATCGAGTTTCGTCAAGAAACTATTTATTTTATTATTGTTGACCGTTTCTGTGATGGTGAAGAAGATAATAATGAAGGTCCGAACCCAGAACTTTACGATCCCGAACAAAAGGATTGGGGAAGATATTGGGGTGGGGATCTACAGGGAGTTATTGATAAACTCGACTACTTAAAAAACATGGGAGTGACAGCAGTTTGGCTGAATCCCTTGTTTGAGCAAGTTGAGGCATTATTTGTTTCACAAGCAGCAATTCATGGTTATTGGACAAAGGATTTTAAAAGAATTAATCCTCGGTTGATTGGCAAAGACGAAGAATCTTCTCTCAACAAAACTCAAGATACCAGGAATACAACCTTTGATAGGTTGATTGATGAATTGCACAAACGGCAGATGAAATTGGTGTTAGATATTGTCTGCAATCACAGCAACCCAGATTTTAGCGGCAAGAAGGGTGAACTGTACGACGACGGAGTAAAAATTGCTGATTTCAACAATGATGTCAATGACTGGTATCACCACTATGGGCAAGTCACAAATTGGGAAGATGAGTGGCAGGTACAAAATTGTGAATTGTCTGGTTTAGCTACTTTCAACGAAAACAATCCTGAATACCGAGAGTATATTAAATCTGCTATCAAGCAGTGGCTAGATCGAGGGGTAGATGCGTTAAGGGTTGATACCGTTAAGCATATGCCTATTTGGTTTTGGCAAGAATTCAATGCTGACATTATCAAGCATAAACCTGACGTTTTTATCATGGGAGAGTGGATTTACAGCAATCCGCAAGAAGATCGTTCGGTTGAATTTGCCAATGAATCTGGCATGACAATTCTCGACTTTGGGTTTGCAACTGCAATTCGGTTAGCGTTAGGGCAATATGCACCGGAAGGATTTCATTTGATTCAGGATGTCCTAAACCTGGATCATCGCTACTACGGGGCAACGGAGCTGATCACGTTTGTTGATAATCATGATATGCATCGGTTCCAAACGTTGAACTCTAATCCAGAACTGTTGCGTTTGGCGATTGTCGTTATTATGACATCTCGTGGTATTCCCTGTATTTTTTACGGCACTGAGCAGTATTTGCACAACGATACCAATTGGGATAACAATCCCTACGGTAACAACGATCCCTATAACCGTCCAATGATGGAAAAATGGGATGCTCACGCGCCTCTTTATCGGGATATCCGATTACTCTCAGGTTTGCGACGACTGAATCCATCTATATCAATGGGGAGTCAGTGGCAAAAGTACCTTACTCCCGACATCTATTGCTATGTCAGGCGTTATCGTGAATCATGCTGTTTCGTGGCTATGAATCGAGGTGAAGCTGTCACACTTGATACGGTTGAGACAGAGTTACCTAACGGGGAACACACCTGTATTTTAACACGACGCAAGTTTGAGGTACAAGATGGAAAACTGCAAAACTTACAATTAGAGGCAAGGGATGCGATCGTTCTTAGCCATGTTGGTGAACGGGTTAAAGGACAAACGATTGTACGGGTGCAACTTAATAGCGTTGAGACAAAGCCAGGTGAAATCATTGTCGTTATGGGAGATTGCCCTGAGTTAGGTAACTGGGATATTGCTAAAGCTTTTCCACTGGAATATATCAATACCAGTACCTGGTTTGGGGAAATTCCCTTTAATGAAAGTGTTGGCAAGCTGATTTCTTACAAATATGCCATGTGGCGCGAAGGTACATCGCCGTTGCGAGAAAATTTGGTTGCACGTCGTTGGGTGATCGCTAATGAAGGTACTGTGAAATGGCGAGATAAATGGGCTTCAGGGCGTGAGTCTTGATCAAGCTATTAGCTATCACTAGTACAACAAGGCAAAAGTTAAAAGTGAGCCAGTGCGGTGGACGGGTTCCCCGGCATAAAGCAACTGGCGAACCCCGAAGGGGTTAAAAGGCAAAAGAAAGAAAAAGAAAAAACGGTTTCAAGCCCCCAAATCGATGGAAAACCAAAATATATTTTTTTAAGGGGACACATAGTGCGAGAAGCTACAGCCCTTGGGAAGCGTCCCCCGGCAGACTTCGCGAGAAAAAAAAGGTGAACGTAAGATCCCCTAATTTTAATTATGGGGATTCTCTTTTTACTTTTTACTTTTTACTTTTTAAGGTTATCTATCTTCCCAGCTGAGTTAGCAACTGCCGAATGACTGTCGCATCTCGAGCATTGGGCACTTTCGCTAGATAAGTTTCTAAGTCGTTCGCAGCTTGAGAAAAGCGACCAAGTTGGTAACATACAATACCTCGATCGCGCAATTCTAACTCCGCATTGGGAAACAGCAGTAAAATTCGTTCAATTGCTGCTAGTGTTTTCTCTAATTTTTGTCGTTGAAGGTATTTACTCTTCAGATTAGTTAGCATCCGTGCCAAAAATTGTCGGTGAGTCACTGTTGCTAAAAATTCTGGTTGTAGCGTCACTGGTTGCTGATAAATTTGATTAAGCTTTTCCTGGCAATCTTGTGCAAACAAGATCTCACCACCATTGAAGGCGTCAACAAAAATATCCATTTCCTCAATGTCAGGGCGGATCAAGAAATGTCCTGGCATTCCCACTCCCACCATCGGAAAATTAATCCGACGAGCAATTTCCAGGTAAATCAGCGATAGGGTAATGGGTATCCCCAGTCGGCGATCAATCACTTCATTCAAAAAGCTGTTACGAGGATCATCGTATCCTTTCTGATTGCCAGCAAATCCTAAGTCATCGAACAGATACCGATTGAGAGTCTGGATAACACGCAGAGGATACCGATGTGATGGCAAGCGTTCTTCAGCTTCCACTGCCATTGTTTCCAAAGCGTTCAGGTATTCATCTGGATCTAAGTCGGGATATTCTTCTTGTGCAATGTACAAAGCCGCCTTTGCTAGATCGATACACTCATCAGGCTGCTGGATCTCTTGGTGAAAAAGTTGCCGTGCTGACGAGAAATTCATAAGCTATTGGTGAGTGCAGAGTTTATCAAAAATGTCAAGTCATTTTTCACCCAAACGGGTGTTCATCTCTTTGCGAAATCGCGTAGATCCTAAGTGTAGAACATATTTAGTTAAACGGCATGGAACTGCTCTCTTTGCACTCTTTCTTGCAAAGGGGGCACTTTTTTATTCAAGCCTGAAAAGGAAGCAACTGAGGAAGAGTTTGCCTTCAATATTACATTCTGCTTTTGCACTAACAGTTATAGGATTTTAGATGAATGGTGAATTGTCAATATATCTACAGATATTACTACAAAAAGTGGTGCTAACTTCTTCACTTACATTGGCACTAAGGTAGCTAGACCATTGTTTTATTATGTTTTGGTATAGAGGATACGACAGATATGGTAGCCTTTTTGGTAAGTGACCAAGCTCGTTGGCTCACTAGACAGAATATTTCTGTTGATGGTGGTTTGTGAAAGATAAAGTCTATGGAAACCGCAGATGTGATTGTAATTGGGAGCGGTCAAGGTGGTGTTCCCTTGGCTGCTGATTTTGCAAAGGAAGGACGTAACGTCATTTTATTTGAACGGGATGCTTTAGGTGGGAGTTGTATCAATTACGGCTGCACCCCATCTAAAGCATTTTTAGCGGCAGCTCATTCAGCAGGGCGATCTCGCAAAGCCAAGAATTTAGGCATCCACGTACAGGTAGAGGTTGACTTCCCGGCAGTCATGGAACGAGTGCGCGGGATTCGCCATAGCTTTAATCAAGGTGTCACAAAGCGTTTGGATAGTGCAGGTGTGAAAGTGGTGTGTGCCGAAGCCTCATTTAGTGGCGATCGCACAATTACGGGCGGTGAGGTTACGGTTCAGGCTCCCTTGGTTGTGATTAATACTGGTACATCGTCATTGATTCCTGACATTCCCGGTTTATCAGGGACACCTTATCTTACTAACCGAAACTTCTTTGATTTGCAAGAATTGCCCAAACGTCTGCTGGTTGTGGGAGGTGGGTATATTGCGCTGGAATTGGGACAGGGGGCTGCCCGTTTGGGAATGCAAACTCAGATAATTGTGCGGGGCGATCGCATCTTGAGTCAAGAAGAGTCGGATGTGAGTGACACTCTGCTTGAAGCATTCCAGCTTGACGGTATTCAACTTCATTTTCACGTCAACGTTGAGCAGGTAATACACAAAGATGGAATATTCACCGTTAAACTGAGCAATGGTCAAGAACTCCAAGGTGAAGCCTTACTAATTGCCACCGGACGCAAACCTAACACCAGTAATCTTAACTGTACTGCCACTGGTGTTGAGTTAGACCAACACGGTTACGTCAAAATTAATGAGCAGTTTCAAACGACCAATTCCGGAGTCTACGCCATTGGCGATGTAGCCAAACAACCAGCATTTACGCATGTGTCTTGGGAAGACTATCGACGCCTAAAGGCAATTTTGTGCGGCGAAAACCGGACTCGTAACGACCGGGCACTTGGTTATGCCGTTTATACAGAACCTCAAGTCGGACGAGTCGGAATGACTTTGGCTCAAGCAATAGAGAAGGGAATTAATGCCCGTTGTGTTATCCTACCTATGAGTTCTATTGCCCGCGCTATTGAATGGGGGCATGACCTTGGCTTTTACCGCTTGGTTGTTGACCAAGATACTGATAAGATTTTGGGAGCAACACTGGTAGGTTACGAAACAGCTGAGATCGTACACGTATTTTTGTCCTTGATGGAAGCAGGAGCTACCTGGCAATTGTTAGAGCAGTCCGTTCATATCCATCCTACTTATGGTGAAGCTTTGCCAAGTTTGGCACGGTTGCTAATTGGGCAAGATCTGCCGAACTGTCCTAATATGTGAGCAGAAATGTTTCTATGACCAAACACTAAAGATGTAGCGCAAAAATTCATTTATGTTGCGAAAGGGCAATGTTAGCGACGCTAGCAGCCTCTTTGCTACTGAGAAGGGAGACTTGGAGCGTTTTTATTATGTCTAATTGGATTGACTTTATACGAGTTAGCTTTGAAAGTGGACGCATGAAGTTTGTTTTTAACAGCCATAATTACAGACACAAGTTTGCAAACAGCAACACAAGAAATAATATTAACTAATGTTAATATCATTGCATCTATGAGAGTCATAAAGAATTTCCCTTTGATTAATTTGTACTGAGAATTTTGAGTGAGGAAAAATTTATCAAACCGATTAAAAGCAACATTTTGAGTTTCTTGTAGCTGAAGGTAAGTTGCTTTTAATTTCGGTTTCCAGGTTTACACATTTAAGTGTTCCATAAATAACTTCTAAATTATTACCTCCTCCCGCTCGGCAAGCGGTTTGTGGTAACGCTCAATTAAGTCATTCCACTGCACGACGACAGTACTTCCCTTCTTTTCCTGTTGCTCTTCCCAGATTGACAAAAAGTCAAGGCAGGTGTGATCGATGTACCGAAGCATCTGCAAGTGAAGATGAATTTCTTTCCCTGGGGAAATTTGCTCAAGGACTTTAGCAAGGTGAGGTAGCCGAATAAACGTCGCCACTCCCCCTAGATACACGTTAATCCTTTGGTTGTTTTCATCTGGAAGGACATGGATAGAGAGGTGGGAAACTTTGTACATGAGCTTGATTGCTGACAGCACAAGACCGAGTAGCACGCCAAAGAGTAAATCTTCAGCAAGAATTCCACCTAAAGTAGCAAAGTAGATGAACACAGGAATCCGCCCGTATCGTTGCAGCTTGCGGATATTCTCAACTTTCACTAGCTTATAGCCTGTGACGACTAGAATTGCCGCGAGGCAGGAGGTGGGAATTAAATTTAGTAATGAAGGCGCAACGGCAACAAAAGCTAATAGCCACACGCCATGAAAAATAGCAGATACTCGGGTTTTTGCTCCTGCTTCCAAGTTCACAGAACTACGGGCAATCACACCTGTCATTGGTAGCCCTCCCAGCAAGCCACAAACCATGTTGCCAAAGCCTTGGGCTGCCAGTTCGCGGTCAAAATCAGTTTTTGAATCGTGCTGAAGTCTATCCACCGCTACAGCGGATAGTAAGCTTTCTGCACTGGCGATGAAGGCGATCGCCATGGCTTCGGTGAGCAATGAAGGCTTCAGAACACTGATTAAGTTCGCTAGCTTCGGTAAGTGAATCGTACTGACAAGATTATCGGGGACGTTGACGTACTGAACAGGCAACTTCATCACAGTGGCGATCGCAGTTGCGATCACAACAGCAACAAGGGAGCCAGGTATCAATCTTAATGTTTTTGGCTTGAACTTATTCCACACAAGGAGCGTGACAATGGTAATTAGACCAACAATCCCTGCAATGAGATGGTTGCCGCCTTGAGGAGAAAAGATGACGTTGTAAAACTCGCTAGGAATAGAAAGTAGGTTATTGATTCCGTGTGCCTGAGGCTTGCTGTCAAACATGACATGGAATTGAGAGGCAAATATCAGCACGCCTATGCCTGCTAACATCCCGTAAATGACTGCCGGAGATATTGCTCGGAAAATCTGTCCCAGCTTGAAAACCCCTGCTAGTAACTGGAACAAACCCGCTAACAGAAGAATTGGTCCGAGAATTTCTATGCCATACTTGTGTACCAGTTCCCAGACTACGACGGCAAGCCCAGCCGCCGGTCCACTCACCTGCAACGGCGAGCCAGCAATAGGACCAACAATAATTCCGCCAACTATTCCTGTGATGATTCCCTGTTCTGGAGGAACTCCCGACGCGATCGCGATTCCCATACATAATGGCAACGCTACGAGAAACACAACTATAGAAGCAGCTAAATCGTTTACGATAGACTTTTTATCTTTAATAAATTTGCTTGTCATTTTCTTCTTCTTTCCCAACGTCAGCATTTACCGCAACGCATCCGGGATTCAATGCGTTGTAGTTTGTCGATTAACTACTTTTTAGTCAACTCAGATCTTGCACCTGGAAACTTCAATGTTAATTCCTTGACTAAGTGCTAGGT
>JAQYWN010000421.1 GCA_029379265.1 Rhizonema sp. NSF051 | reverse complement strand
AGCTAGAGAAAGTGGAATTAAAAATTAAAAATTAAAAAGTTTGAAATATAAGAGTTTTGGCTGTTTGGGTTGGTAACTTTATGGACTTTTTTCTTGGTTGTGCAATTTGGGCATATAAAGGTTGGGTGGGTGAATTTTATCCTCAAGGTACTCGTCAGCCTGATTTTTTGCAACTCTACAGCCAACGCTTCACCACGGTTGAAGGCAATACAACTTTCTACGCTGTGCCTAATCAGGAAACTGTCACTCGTTGGGCTACAGAAATTCCATCCGGTTTTGAATTTTGCCTCAAATTACCAAGAGACTTTACTCACAAAGGATTGCTGCAACTACATATATCTGATAGTTTAAACTTTCTACAACAGATGCGTCCTTTAAATCAACATCTCGGACCGATCTTTGCCCAGTTACCACCTAGTTACTCACCTGCATTACTTGATGATCTGACTATTTTTCTGGAAGCTTGGCAGCAAACAGGTAGCGATCTTGCTTTAGAGGTTCGCCATCGTGACTGGTTTGTAGAGCCTCATGCCAGTCGTTTGACAACGCTTTTAAAGAGGTTGGGCATTGGTAGAGTACTCCTGGACACTCGTCCTATCTATACTGGAGACGAAGATCCACAGTTACAATCTGAGCGGCGCAAGCCTAAATTACCTGTAGAATTTAGTTTGACAGCACCTTTTAGCTTAATTCGCTTTATTTCTCATCCGGATTTGTCAGTGAATCAGGTATTTATGGAGGAATGGGCGACTTATATTAAACAGTGGTTGGAAGCAAAGACGCGAGTTTATTTCTTTGTTCATTGTCCGATAGAAGAGCGATCGCCCAGTACAGCCCGTTATTTCCAACAGTTATTAGAAGACAGTGGTGTAGCTGTTCCACCTCTACCTTGGAATAACCTGGAGACTCCACCTAATCAACTGAGTTTGTTTTGATTCTCTTGCAGTAACCAAAACCCAGTGTAAGTCATTCCTGAATCGTCAGGTTGCACTAACAAAAAATGCAATCCTCGACTTTGCTGTTTGCGTTGTTCGTAAATTTTGGCAGCAGCTGCAACCTCAGGATCTTCAAATGTTGCTACAATCCATCTGTCTGCTAAACCAGCTTCTAAAATCAACCCATGACTTTCACCTGCAATGTAATTTAGCGTTACGGGACGTACTTGTTGCAACCACTTTGCCAAACGCATTGATTGTCTTCCGCCATAAATGATGACACCAGGTATGGGTAAGGTTGATGCCAGTCCAAGATTGATCGGTAGGAGATATTCTGGCAGAAGTACAATCGGAATCGGGCGATCGCTAAACGCTTCGGCGATATCACGAGCTGGAACTTTAGCAAAGCGCCACTTTTCTCCCCAAAGGTTTTCTGGTAATGGTACAGGTGGTGGTTTGTCTAAAGTTATCGGATATTGCTTTTCGGCTAACCACTGTTTTAACGCCAAAGTGTGCCGAGTTGGTTCTACACAAATACCTAAACTTTTTCCTGCTTGTTCAATTAAACTCAATGATTGAGGTCGAAACACCTGAATGATGTCTGGTTTTTGTTCGCTTGCTGCAAGCTGAATTTGAGAGACAAGCCAATTTGAACTGGCTTCTGACTGGAGACAAGTCGCCGTATACTCAAAGCTACGAGTTGTACTGCAAATCAACAACTCCCATATGACTTGTCCTTGAATGTTCTGTTGCGGACTACGGTAAAAATCAGCCTGCCATACCAGACTCATACTCTCTAAGTTAAGGGGGTTTTAAAACGGAGAGGGGGGGATTCGAACCCCCGTTAGGTTTCCCTAAAACGCATTTCGAGTGCGTCACCATCAACCACTCGGACACCTCTCCACAAGGTACATTTTTTCTATTGTAATGAGATTAGCATATATTTTATCAGTTTTTCACGAAAGAATTTGTAGCGGGTATACCACATTGTCTGGGCGAACAGCCGTTCGACCCTACGAACGATGTTAAACAAATGACGGCCTGAATAGAATTCCTAAATGATTCATATAAAGTCTGAATAATCCTAGAACTTATGCATTTATCCGTCTTTTAAAGCCTTTGACTATAACGCGATACGGATGGCAGCCGTTGCCTTTGGCATCGCACAGTTTTTACAGGCTTTTTTTATCGCATATTTTGCCATTTTTGTCAATGTATAAGTTCTAGTTCTGTAAATTGAAGGAAGATTATAGCGCTGTAGCATTGACCTGATAATCCTCAAACGTGACCTCGAATCCATCTCCGTCTGGAGAGGCACACATAACGCCTACTTGCAGTGTTTCCTGTGGCAAATACGTCATTCTGAGCATTGCATAGTTAGAAGCTTCGTTTACGTAGAAAATTTGAATGGTTTGTTTACAGCGTTCAACCCGCAAGTGCAGAACATCCGGGGAATTGGGTAAGGGAATAACTGACCAATCTGAATAATCGTGGGTAACGACAGCACTCAGGTTTTGTACGCCATCAACATATTCAATGCCTGTCTTGATCCAATGTTTTTCATCGGCACGCAGCATGATGCCCGCCTGATCGTAAAGATCTTTGTAATTGCCGCATATTTTGACATCAACCACAAAATCAGTGCTGATGGAATCAAAGTAAAAATGTCCTGTGTCACGAATAAATCCGTAATGGGTAATTCGCCAAAAATCAGTTTTGGGAGAGGTTTTGACAATCAAGCGATTGCCTAAGTCTGTCCATTGGGAGGGTTCATTGAGCCATTGCATAGAGTCTAATCCAGCTTAAGATGTTTGATTGCCAAAGGTTTTAGGAGCTTCCCGCGCTACCAAGTTAAACACTTAAACTCTAACCATTTACCATAGAACTTACACATTGACAAAAATGGCAAGATATGCAGTAAAAACTGTGCAATCGCGTTATAGCCGAAGCCTTTAAAAGATGGATAATGACGTTATCTGTTTTTAGGGTTCGGTGATGTAATACCGTTTCACTTTAAAGTTGATACATTTAGGGAAGCAGAGGAAGCTTGAAAAATGAAGCAGCTTGCTGTTACAAGTTTGAAGATTTGTTTTCTGTTCCTTGGATAAATGCTTCAAACTGACGCTGCGGAGTCCATTGAACGGCACCGTCTTTTCCTGTGATGAACAGTTTCGTCTGGCTTTGACTGAGTTCGGACAAGGTTTTTGGATCGAGTGTCGTTGAGGATGCGATCGCTACTTGCGGTTGCAGGAGCGGAACGAATTCTTTGAGGGATTCACCTAGACACCACAGCACTTGTGGACGTTGTAATCCGCTACTTTTCATTATTTGGAGCAACTCGTTGGATTTGAGATTACCGATTAATAACCAACTCTGACCGAGAATTTGCATCTGCATGATCGGTAATTGGTCGTTGATTAATTGTGCCACAGTTGTGCCAGTACTTAAAGTTTGACCGACTGACAGGGGTTGGTAAGTTCCCTTTTGCTTTTGCACTTCTTTTTGAATTTCTAGACTAACGAGGGTATTGTCTGAGGTGGGAGAATAGTCGTAGAAAGTTTTAATTGGTAAATGTTGCAGTAGCTCAAACCAACCATTACTGCTGTTGCTTTGAAAATCTTTAGCGATCGCCCAATCAATTTGATTCACACCCTGCTGTTGTAAAAACGGAAGTATTGTATAACGTCCTGTACTTTCATTTCCACTGTTAACCAGCGTTACCTTTCCTTTGTCTTGAATAACTAACACTGGCTCTGCACCTGAGGCTAGCACTGTTATTTGAAACACTGTGTTTGCATGCCAAACCGGAATGAATACCAAACCTACAGCCATCAAGCTTGCA
This sequence comes from Rhizonema sp. NSF051, assembly GCA_029379265.1. Taxonomy (GTDB): domain Bacteria; phylum Cyanobacteriota; class Cyanobacteriia; order Cyanobacteriales; family Nostocaceae; genus Rhizonema. Next base: position 3,372 of record JAQYWN010000421.1, on the reverse strand, counting down.
AACAACCACCGTTTTTGCCACCAAGGGACTAACCAAGTTAATATTATTAATGTATAAATGACTATTACTGTTGCAGTAGATATACTGCCAACTGCCACAGAATTTCCTGGCAATTGAGCGACAAATTGCTCCAATTGAATAAGAATATGTGTTGGATGATACAAAAAACTCGCTAAAGCACTTCCAATATCAGGTAAGATTAAGCCTACTAAACCGCTGATCATCCCACCAACAATAATAATAGAAATCAACGGCGTCGTGAGGATATTCACGGGTACACTGTAAACTGGGATGATACTGAATACGTGCAACATCAGTGGTAACGTCCAAATGATTGCTGCAAGGGGAACGGCAATCAATGCAGCGATTGTGGGAGGTAACCACTCTAACAGTTGCATTAACGGCACGAATGTAACGACCAATCCCAGCGTTGCTAAAAAACTCAGTTCAAATCCTAAATCCCAAATCCATAGGGGATTAAGTAATAACAACAGTACTGCCGTAACGAGGAGTGCACCTATCTTTTTAACTTTTCGTTTCAATCCTACGCCAATTAATGCCGTAAATCCCATGATGACGGCTCTAAGTGCTCCTGGCTGAAAACCTGTTAAAGTCAGAAAAATAATTAATGCTATGGTGCCAAGGGTAACTTGAGTGAATCTTGTTGAACGTTTTGTGAGGGCGAGTACGGTACCTAAGATGATAGAAGTTTTTAACCCCGGAGCAGCTAAAGCATGAGCCAGTCCCACCTTGACAAATAAGTCGCGGATATCGTATGGTACATCGACAACTTTACTTCCTAATGTCATTGCACTGACAAGAGGACCTTCTGGAACACCCAAACCACGAACTTGGGATCGCACAATCCGTTCTCTGATTCTCCACAATCCCCATTTACGATCCTCGTCCACAACATTTACCCATCGTCCGGAAAAACCAGCAAAAGCGCCTTGTTGTTTGAGGAACTGCTGAAAATCGAAGGCACCCGGATTTAATGCTGGTTTTGGTTTATAAAGAATACCTGTTAAAGCGACTTGTTGACCGGGATATAATCCTGTAGATTGCAGTAAGGGTACAGTAACATATAACTTACCCGTGACTCCTTTACTTACAGCTGCTGGACCAACATCATTCTTTACCTCATTAAGCTGAGTGGCTTCCAACCAAAATTGTCCTCGCTGACTGCGAGTCATACGGGGTGAACTCGTCAGTGTACCACGAACAATAAAAAGTTGTTCTTGGTTGTCGCTATTATCTGAAGGAACAAAATTACTAATATCATTTGCACCTGGATGGGGAACCCGAAATTGGAAATACACGCTTGCGAGCAATCCCACTAAACCAGCAACTAACCAGACTTTGGCACTGGGAGTGGGGATTGGGGAAGAAAGATTTTCGTTGCTTTTTGTAGGCGATCGCCCTGGGGTGTCTTTGTTAGTCTTGAATAAAGAATTCTTCTGTTTAAGCAGGCGTCGTTGTTTGAATAGAATCGCCCCGATAACGCTTATAACTAACATCCACACTCCACCCCAAGGAACTGCTGTCAAAAGCAACCCGAGAATGTAGCCTAGACAGATAATGACACCACTCGCCTGAATCATTAGAGTTTTTGCACAGCAACTCCAGACTTCTAGTCTGAGGGCACAAACAAATTTTGGCAATAGCGATCATTGTGAATCAGCACTTAAGTTGCTTCTTTAAACAGCTTAAAAGCTAATCTGTGTATGTATTCTTCTTTTTAATTTCCTGGTACAGGTAACGCTAAATAGCCAAACCTAACTTCAAACCGAGTACCGCGTGTAGAAGCATTAAACAAAGGGCAGCACTTCCCAAATAAGCATGAACTATGCGAAGTGTAGCTCTATTGCCGATAAATCCATTTAAGGCGATCGCACCATTGATCAGTAATAGTAACAGCACTATCGAACCAGTCCAAAAGTGGGGGCTTTCCATAATTGGTTGATGCTGCATCACCAAGGATAAAACACCACCAGTATAGCCGAGTGCCATAAATAAAAACATCCAAGGTGCTATACTGCGATGGTCTCTGCGACTTTTAAGAGCAGCATCCTTATCTTCAACAAGTTTAGAACGCCAACCAGTTAGCCCCACAAAGCTACCCATAACAAACACCACAATTGCCATCATCACCGGATGTCCCCAATGCACAATTGGTTCAGGAACTCCTAAAGAACGAAACCACGCCGCAATAAATTCTAAAACTGCGCTTAAATTCACCATACCTCACACATCCTCTCTTAACTTAGCGCGGGCAGTCGCCGTGACAGTGGAGATCCACCCCTGGGAGCGCTGCCCTTATTTCGGCGATTCATTACCCTACAACTTCTTCAAAAGCGGAAAACCCAATTTTTCCCTCTGTTCGACATAAAGTTGAGCAACCTTCCTTGCCAGCTGGCGGATTCTGGCAATATAACGAGTCCGTTCCGTCACTGAAATGACTCCTCTGGCATCCAGCAAATTAAAGGTATGTGAACACTTCAACACATAATCCAAGCTGGGTAATACGAGTCCTCGCCCCGTTAATTGTTGAGCTTCTTGCTCGTACATATTAAATAGTGTGAGCAGCATTTCCGGATTTGAGGCCTCAAAGTTGTAAGTGCATTGCTCAATTTCTCCTTGAAGGTAAACATCCCCATATGTAATGTTGTCTGTCCAGTGAATTTTAGTGATAGCTTCTACGCCTTGGAGATACATAACGAGTCTCTCCAAACCATAAGTGATCTCAATTGACACCGGACGGCAATCGATTCCCCCACATTGCTGGAAGTAGGTAAATTGAGTAACTTCCATCCCGTCTAACCAAACTTCCCAACCAGTTCCCCAAGCGCCCACCGTGGCATCTTCCCAATTGTCTTCCACAAACCTCACATCGTGATCCTCCGGGCGAATGCCCAAAGCTCTAAGAGAATCAAGATAAATCTCTTGAATATTATTCGGTGAAGGTTTAATCAGAACTTGGTACTGATAATAGTATTGAAAACGATTTGGGTTTTCGCCGTAGCGTCCATCTGTAGGGCGGCGACATGGTTCAACATAAGCTACAGACCAAGGTTCTGGTCCCAAAGACCTCAGAAAAGTCTGGGGATTTTTAGTACCTGCGCCTTTCTCAATGTCGTAAGGCTGGGCAATAAGGCAACCGTGATCAGCCCAGAACTGATGCAATCTTGCTATTACCGATTGAAAATTCATGCCCTTCCCCTTCCTTAATCAGCACAGTAACTAACCTATTGTTGCCTAAACCCTGCTCTGAAGCGAAGTTTTGCCCGTTCAAAAAAAAAAATTGGAAATTTCTTTTGAAAACAGTTGACAAGAAGAAATGGAGTCGCTATATTGAGAAAGTGCCAGATGAGA
>JAQYWN010000420.1 GCA_029379265.1 Rhizonema sp. NSF051 | reverse complement strand
GCATTACTATCTTTATATCTTAGGCTAATGGTAGGTAATCAGTAATAAATAGCTGTCAAACAGTTCTCTACTAAATAAAGGCTGTATCACCAATGACTAATGCCAAATTACAAATCAATCATGAGCGCTTCATTTTTATTAATTTAAGTAAAAATTGCGAGCTTTCAACGTGTTGTATCTAATTTCTAGATCCTTATCCAACCTTCTTCCTTCATTTTAAATCATATCAATTATGAAAAAAGTCTTTTGGACAAAGTTTATAGTTATTACAGCAGTAGCAACTCTGTTTAATGCCTGTGCTTCAACAACAGATTATGCTCAGTTTGGTAAAACTGGACAATCGTATGCTCAAGCAATTAACAAGTTACTTGATGCGACTAAAAAAGTTTCGATTGATTCAAGTTCAGAGAAGTTGTTGCGAAACCGTGCAACAACTCCTCAAGAGCGGGAAAGATATTACAAAAGAACGAAAATGACTGATCAAGAGTGGCTTGACTTACTAAGCCAAATGCAGGTACATACAAATTTGCTATCCAAATATTTTGAACGCCTTCAAGCATTGGCTACGTCAGATTCTCCCCAACGAGCGCAAGATGAAACTGAGAAACTTGTTGGCAATCTCAGTATGATAGGAAACAAGATTCGCACTAAAACATTTTTTCAAACAGGTGGTGTTCTTCCACCAATTGCCAATCTTGTTGTCAAAGCTCATGTTCGCTCCTCTCTTAAAGCTGAATTACAAGTGCGTCAAGCAACAATCCAAGCGGAACTGGTTACTCAGGAAAAAGTTTTAGCTTTGATTAAAGACGAACTCAAAAGGCAATTGACAGATTTGCAGAAAAATCAAGAGGAGCGATTATTGTATAAGCCTTATGTGAATAATCCAGAGGTGCCGCAGGCGGATCTCTTTGTGAGCGATCGCAGTCGTATTTTAACTCTCAGCACGACTATTCCAGAGTTAGATCAAGCTACCACTGTTTCTGGTGAGTTAAAGAATGCATTTTCAGATCTTATTGACGGTAAACTTAACCTTGCTCGTGTTAACTTACTACTTTCAGATATTCAGTCACTACTCGAGGTTGCACAACAGCTAAAAACAGTAAATGAAAAACCCCCGCTTCAACAATAAAAATTCACGGGGGAAATTTATGTAGTTTTGGTAATCGAAAAAAAGGGAATCGGTAATTATTCTTTCTTCCTAATACCTGCCTTAACTAAAGTCTTAGATCCCCGACTTCTTTAAGAAGTCGGGGATCTGGTTTTTGACGCTATAGCAACTTACGTAATTATTTAACTGTTGCCTTACCGCCAGCTTCTTCAATCTGCTTCTTGATATCTTCAGCAGCATCTTTAGGAATGCCTTCTTTAACTGGCTTTGGTGCAGATTCCACCAAATCTTTCGCTTCTTTTAAACCCAAACCAGTTATTTCCCGTACTACCTTTAACACGGCAATCTTCTTATCGGCGGCGAGCGAATCTAGAATGACGCTAAACTCGGTTTGCTCTTCTACTGGTTCAGCTGCGACTGGTGCGCCACCACCTCCGATACCAGGCATCATCATCATGCCACCACCTACAGGCGCGGAAGCATCAACTCCAAATGCCTCTTCTATTTGCTTGACTAATTCAGAAGCTTCTAGCAGAGTCAGAGATTTCAACTGTTCTAAAATTTCTTCAGTTTTTGCAGACATGGGTATACTCCTATGAATCTTGATAAATCAACAACTTGGTTATTAGCTAATAGCTAATTGCTTACTATGCAGCTTGATCTTGAGAGTCTTCCTTCTCGGAGACAGCTTTGATAGCACGTACCAGAGAACCAGGCACTTCTTTGATACCCACAGCAAGCTGCGTTGGCACGGCATTGAGTCCCACTGCCAGCTTGGTAGGAATGGCTTTCAAACCACCAGCTAAGCGAGCCATGAGTTCTTCTTTTGACGGCAGCTCGGTTAATGCTTTAACATCCTCTTCAGTCAAAGCTTGTCCGTCGAACACGCCGCCACGAAGTTCCGTTTTCTTGGTGACTTTCTGAAAATCTTGGTAAGCCTTAATCGCTGCCTTCATATCTTCTTTCACAAGAAGGAAGACGGAAGAACCACTGAGAAACTCCGTCATTGGCTGCCATTTTTCATTACCGTCAATGGCAATTTGCATCAGCGTGTTCTTAGCTCTTTTGCAAATAGTGCCAGTCGGACGCAGTTTCCGCCGTAATTCGGTAATCTCAGCAACAGATAAACCTTGGTAATCAATGACGATAGCCAGTTGAGACTGACTCAAAATTTCTTTGAGTTCAGTCACAATTTCTCTTTTTTCTTCTATCGTTCTACTCATTTTGTCTCACCTCCTTTTTTGTTAGTTGGTGGTTATTGCTGTTTAATCACTAACCACCAACCGCTAACCACGTTCCTACTAACGACCAAAACAATAAACCCCAGCTTAGATAGCCAGGGTTTTCGAGTCATACTCCTCATGCCATGTAACTTTCACGCTCTTTGGGAGTGAATCACAGGCAATTGGGGTACAAACCTCGGCAGGATATTAAGCCAATGGCTCCTGCTGTCTCCGGCTTTTACCTATTAGCTGTCAGCTATTAACTGTCAGCTTTTTGTCTTCGTTTCGTGATTTATTCGTCTATGTCCTGATTTCTTAAAGCTAATTGCTGAGCGCTGAACACTGACCGCTTTTATGCAGCTTCATTCATTTTTAAATCGCGTAGAGAGCTAACATCAACTCTAATCGACGGTCCCATAGTAGCAGACACATACATTGTGCGCCAATAACGACCTTTAGCTCCTGAAGGACGGTTACGATCAATAGTTTCTTGCAACGCCTTCAAGTTCACCAGCAAATCTTCGGGCGAGAATAAGACTTTACCAAACATAACATGAACAATGCCAGTACGATCAGCACGGAACTCTAATTTACCTGCTTTGAATTCTGCGATCGCACCTGCTAGGTCAGATGTGACAGTTCCACCCTTAGGCGATGGCATTAAACCACGCGGACCCAGCAACTTACCAAGCTTCGCCACTTGTGGCATCACATCTGGCGTAGCAATCAGCTTATCAAAGTCCATTCTGCCTTTTTGAATTTCTTCAATCAGTTCTTCTGAACCAACGATATCAGCACCTGCATTACTTGCTTCAGTTACCTTTTCTCCCCTAGCAATGACTGCCACTCTCACTATTTGTCCTGTACCTTTGGGCAGTACTACTGTTGTACGTAACTGTTGATCGGTATATTTTGGATCTATCCCTAACCGAATGTGTGCTTCTGCGGCTTCAGTAAACTTTGCTGTTGCTGTATCTTTTAAAAGCGCTAAAGCTTCTATTGCTTCGTAGTCTTTATCTTCAACTTTCGCCTGTAGCGTCTGCATCCGGCGCGATAATTTCTTTGCCATTTTTTCCTCCTGGGGTCAATAACGAAGCGTTGCTTCTCCCCCAATTTTGTTAATTATTGATTGTTAGTTGTTAATTGTTAGTTGTTTTATTGATGACTACTAATCACTAACGACTATCTACCGGACATGAGTGCTTCCCAACTATTCTATAACCGTGACACCCATGTTTTTAGCGGTGCCTTCGATGATTTTCATTGCTGCATCAACATCATTAGCATTGAGGTCTGGCAGTTTAGTTTGAGCTATTTCCCGCAATTGTGCTCTTGTGATTTTCCCGACTTTATTTTTATTGGGTTCATTCGAGCCTTTGTCAATTTTCGCTGCCTTGGTAATCAGTATTGATGCTGGTGGAGTCTTGAGAACAAATGTAAAACTGCGGTCTTCATAGACCGAAATTTCTACCGGGATAACTGTTCCAACTTGATCTGCTGTTTTAGCATTATATTCCTTGCAGAACATCATGATGTTAACGCCGTGCTGACCCAAGGCTGGTCCCACTGGCGGTGCTGGGTTAGCTTTCCCAGCATTCAGGGCCAATTTAATGACCGCTACAACTTTCTTCGCCATTTGTATTTAGCTTTGTTTTTCAACCTGATTAAATTCCAACTCTACTGGTGTATCCCTTCCAAAAATAGACAGCAGAGCTTTCAGCTTACTGCGTTCTGGACTGACTTCAATCACCTCACCTTCAAAATCCTTAAACGGACCTGAAAGCACGATTATCTTATCACCAGTAGCCATATCAATTTTGACAACTGGCTCTTGTTCGCTAGTCTGCTTAAAGATTCTTTCTACTTCTGCATGACCCAACGGTAATGGTTTCACGTGTCCGCGACCTCTACCGCTTCCGCGCTTTTGTTCAGATCCCACGAAATTAATCACATGAGAGGTGTTTCGCACGACCTGCCAAGTATCGTCATCTAGCATCATGCGCACGAGTACGTAGCCTGGAAAGACTTTTTCCTCAGTATGCTGGCGACTGCCATCTTTACGAATTTTTACAGCTGGCGTATGTGGGATTTCCACTTGGACAACTCTATCAGCCATATCAAATGTTTGAATGCGCTGTTCTAAATTTGTCTTCACACGCTTCTCACAGCCAGAAGCTACTTGCACTGCATACCAACGGGCTTCTGTAGAAACATCTCCCGCCGAGTCTGCGGTTTCTTCTGACTGTAACATTGAATTTCTCTCTTCATCTGTTGCAGAAGTCATCAGAACACCTGTTGTGCTGCCCAACTAAATAATTTATCAACTAGAAATATCAACGCTGCCGAGACTGTCACCATCAATAATACAGCAGCTGATTCGCTTACCAACTGCTGGCGACTAGGCCAAACCACTTTTTGGAACTCTTCTTTAATCCCATCAACGAAGTTCGTAATGTTCGACCCACTGGTTTCTGGCATTTCGGCTTCATTCTTTTTTGCCACGGTCGTTTATCTCCCTCAGTGTCTTATACAGCTCTTGCCTACTAGTTGTAATCTAAGGTGACAGCTTCAGATCAAACTAACTTGCTTGAAGCAAAAAGCTGTAAACAGAAAAAATACACCTGAATTAAGTGCTTACTGCTATATTAGCAGATTTACGACTCTTTTCAGGCGATATTTTTTACTGATAGCGCGCCCTGGAGGACTTGAACCCCCGACATCAGGTTTTGGAGACCTGCGTTCTACCAACTGAACTAAGAGCGCACATGCTTTCTCTGATTCAGCGATCGCATTTAACTTTTTTTAGTTTAACGCAATTTGGCATTTATTGTACTAAATTTTTGTCGGAGGAACAAATCAACGAGTGGATTCGCTTTTTGAATGATATTTTTCCCATCCGCCTGCTTTGCGATCAAAGACTGCGGTCAAAGCGTTGCTTGATCCGAGTTGCCTTCCCGACGCGATCGCGTAGATAGTAAAGCTTAGCACGCCGCACTTTACCACGGCGTAGCACTTTTATACTATCAATTCTCGGAGAATGCACTAGAAATACTCGCTCTACACCAACACCTTGAAATACACGTCGTACTGTAATAGTTTCATTGATACCGCCATTACGCATAGCAATCACAACTCCTTCATAGGGTTGTACGCGGTATTTTTCTCCTTCCTTAATTCTTACTCCGACTTTAACCGTGTCGCCAACAAAGATCTGAGGCAAATTTGATTTGAGTTGTTCCGCTTCAATAGAGCGGATAATTTCTTGAGCGTTCATAGTCTGTAAAAAAAACTCACGATCATCCATATTAAATCGACAATTGCCTTTTGGTCTAGTTATTTTGAAGAACGACAGTTTTTCGGTACAAATTCTTTGATTCGAGAAAATGTATTACAGGCAAATGTTATACGGATGTTTAGCTTATGGAATTTAGTGTTGTCATCACAACATACAATCGGAGAAATTTGCTGCAACGGGCAATTCACTCCGCGCTCAACCAGACAATTCAGTGCGAAGTCGTTGTTGCTGATGACTGTTCATCTGACGACACCCAAGACTACGTGACAAATTTATGTACGGCGTTTCAGTCTGCCTCCAACTCGCGCAAAGTCTTGGGGCAAAGTCTGTGTTCGGGAAGCTTCCCGAACACAGACTTTGCGAGAGAGCATTCTGCCCCTAGAGCTTCGCGCCTTGTGTATCACCGCAATGAGGTGAATAAAGGTCATGCCGCAACCGTAAATGCTGGAGTTCTAAAAGCAAGCGGAGATTGGATTAAGTTTTTGGATGATGACGATTACCTAGATCCTCATTGTTTGGAGGAAATGGCAAAAGCGATCGCACTTTGTCCCAGCGCTGCAATCTGTTCAAGCATTGCAGCTCAGGTAAACGAGATGGAAGTCGAACTTAGCCGCACTCCTCAACTTGGTCCTGGCTTAGCTTTTTACACTCCGCAGACAGATCTTCACTACGGTATGCTGCTAGAACTTCTCCCCTTAGGTACCCCCGTTCAAGTCTCTACACGCCGCGATGCTTTTTTACAAAGTGGTGGTTGGAACTCTGAATTCGATGCCAACTGTGATGATATTGATTCCTGGATTCGCATTGCCCAGTTTGGTGATGCCATTTTCCTCAACCAGTGTCTTGCTTACCGCACGATCTGGTCTGGTGCTTACAATCAGAAGTTTTCTTTACAAAAGCGCTTAGATACAAATATCTCGATTAAAAAGAAGATTTACAATTTAGTGACTGAAAAGCACCGCTCTAAGTTACCTGCCTTTAAAGATATTGAAAGTTACTTAAAACTCCATTGGACTTTAGTAGCACTTAAGCAGAGAAAAATTCATGACTTTCTATACATGCTATATCCAACCATCTTTTCCTTCAATGCTTGGCGGATTTTGCTCACTGCTGTCTTATTCCGCCGAAATTATCACAACAATTCTGACATTTGTAAATTTGTATTAATTGAACTTTAAGTCTATGTAAACAGATAAGTGATTAACCATAAGTGAACTATGTTTTCTTCCCCTTTCCTCATTCTCTATTGTCATATAACTCTGATTGTTGCGAAAAAGAGGAAAATAGTGGTTTAAGATTATTCTATAAGCGCAAGTGCCAGAATCGGTTGAGGTGATAGGTCATGGGCAGCAAATGACTTGCGATTCCCAATTCCCTTTTTCCCCACGAGCAACTACCAACTACCAACTATACTGCGCTTAGCAACTTGGCTTAATTGTGAGAAAATGTCCCTACAGATGTATAGATGTCATATTTTCGTTATCAACTAGTTTTTGTTACTAATAAACAAAATTTCACCAGAATATCTTATAA
>JAQYWN010000419.1 GCA_029379265.1 Rhizonema sp. NSF051 | reverse complement strand
TATGATATCATGTCCGGTTAATTAACCGTAATTTGCGTAGACACGCTCACCCCACCACGCCAGTCGCCTACGGCGGGAAACCCGCCTGCAGCACTGGACTTACCGCTTGCGGGGAGGGGAGAAAAAGCACAGCTTTGGCGGGGAGGGGTTCTTTTATTATGGGTGATTTAAAGGATATCATATGAATTAGCCTCATGCATTCGGCGTACTCCGTTGGAGAAGCCGCAGGCTAGCCGTTCAAAGCAGAGTAGGCAAGGACAGTAAGTGCAAGTGTTTTTCAAGGGAAGAATCTGTCCGTTATAGCCGCTGCCGTCGCAAAGAATCGTTGTTTAGTCATCAGGGAAAATGTAAATTCATACCTCTATTCAGCAACGCCGATTGTTTGATAGGAAATTCTTGTAGAGATGCGATTTATCGCAGAGAAGAATGTATACAACTAGCAATCCAATAATTTACAAATGACAACTACACTAAACCGTCGTGAAGCGTTCTTGGAAATTAAGAATGTTACCAAAGTCTATCCGACAAAGAAAGGACCTTTTACTGTACTTGATGACGTTAACTTGATCGTAAATCAAGGCGAATTTATCTGCGTTATCGGTCACTCTGGGTGTGGCAAATCAACTTTGCTAAATATGGTTTCGGGTTTCAACTTTCCCACCTCCGGACAAGTCTTGCTGGAAGGACAGCCGATTACAAAACCAGGTCCTGACCGAATGGTAGTATTCCAAAACTATGCCCTTTTACCTTGGCTAACTGCTTTTGAGAATATTTACTTGGCTGTTAGCGCTGTTTATGCTGATCAGCCTACGGCTCAGAAAAGGGCGATCACGCGGGAGCATCTGTCAATGGTAGGACTAGCAGACGCTGCCGACAAAAAGCCTCCTCAATTGTCTGGTGGTATGAGACAACGGGTTTCTATTGCCCGAGCTTTGGCAATCCGTCCTAAAGTATTGATTTTAGATGAACCTTTTGGCGCACTGGATGCCATCACCAAAGAAGAGTTGCAGGAAGAATTATTGAAAATCTGGAACCAGAACCGCTGCACTGTGTTGATGATTACGCATGATATCGATGAAGCACTGTTTTTGGCAGATAAATTGGTGATGATGACTAATGGTCCCCATGCCAAGATAGGTGAAGTTATGGAAATTCCTTTCCCTCGTCCCCGCGATCGCACCCGGATCATGGAAGATCCTCAATACTATCAACTGCGTAACTACGCCCTAGACTTCCTCTTTAACCGCTTTGCTCATGATGACGTAGGTTAATGAGAAGTTAAGACAGAGAAGTGATCAGCTTGTACTCCATAAAATTGTACATCACACCCACAAGGCGTGTTAAGCGTTAACCTTTGACAGTTAACAGTTAAAGGGACTTACAGCAATTTTCAGGTAAAGTCGGCTCTAGAAAAGTTTCTAAGAGCGCGAGCTTTACGTAATTAGACCACAGTCGTAGGGGCTCTCGTCCGTGACGCTCGTTCGCGTAGCTTCTCCCCTTGGGAGAAGACTCGCGCTTCGCTACGAAGATCGCCCTTACCAAGGGTGGGGTTTATTTAGGTGAAAATTGTTGTAAACATTTTTGAGGAAGATCCATAAAAATCAATTTAAAACATGCAAGTATAGAAGCTTTCTATAGCAGAGATAAAAATTAAATGCTTTTCACTATAGATGTTTGAGAGTACCATAAAGTCAAGAGCAAAAAAAATTAACAGTGAGCCATAGAGAAATGACTCAGCCACGACTTTTAGTTATCTCAAAGTTCCTTGCTTTGTGAATAGGGGCTGATATCGCCAAACTCAATTTACTGAACTCTGTTGAGGGGTTAGAGATGGAGATTGATACCTAAGCATGGGTTTGCTGAAAATTTTGATATTTAACACATAAGTAAAGTTATTTACAAGGAGGCTCCTGATGGTAGCACTAGCTAACATTCAACGTAGGTTAACAATGCAGTCTATCGAAATTGGGTCTAATACAACGGCAATCCGCTCATTAGACTGGGATCGCGATCGCTTCGATATTGAATTCGGGCTACAGAATGGCACTACCTACAATTCATTTTTGATTAAAGGTGAAAAAATAGCCTTAGTCGATACCTCCCATGAAAAGTTTCGCCAAACGTACCTGGAGCTGCTCAGGGGATTGATTAACCCAGATCAACTGGATTATCTAATTATCAGCCATACTGAACCTGACCACAGTGGGTTGGTCAAAGATGTACTAACACTGGCTCCTCAGGTGACTGTTGTGGGTTCTAAGGTGGCAATCCAGTTTCTCGAAAATTGGGTACATACTCCGTTTAAAAAACACATTGTCAAAAATGGCGATCACCTGGATTTGGGTGCCGGACACGTTTTGGAATTTGTGATTGCACCTAATCTGCACTGGCCGGATACGATCTTCACTTATGATGCTCACACACAAATTTTATACACTTGTGATGCCTTTGGGATGCATTATTGCGATGACCACACTTTTGATGAAGATTTAGACTTGATTGAAGAGGATTACCAGTATTATTACGATTGTTTAATGGGACCAAATGCTCGTTCGGTGCTGTCTGCCCTCAAGCGAATGAATGAGTTGCCAGCGATCGCAACTATTGCCACAGGTCATGGACCTCTACTTCATTATAATGTTACCGAACTGGTCGAGCGCTACCGTCGCTGGAGCCAGGAGCAGGCAAAAGCTGAAACAACAGTCGCTGTCTTTTATATGTCCGATTATGGTTTTAGTGACCGTCTGTCTCAAGCGATCGCTCACGGCATCACGAAAACGGGTGTGGCGGTGGAAATGATGGATTTGAGGTCGGCTGAGGCGCAAGAAGTAAAAGAACTAGTCAGTATTGCGAGCGGACTAGTGATTGGGACTCCACCGATTCCAGGAGCGATGCCTGCGGCGGGCTACGCCTACACTACTCCAGCCCAAACTGCCCTCAATACCATTCTAGCTGCTACAAACCCTAAGCAATTTGTTGGTATATTTGAGTCAGGAGGTCAAGACAGCGAGTCAGTATATCCACTAATTTCCAAGTTTCGTGATTTGGGGACTTATCCTGCCTTTCCACCAATTCTAGTCAAAGAAACGCCGACAGAAGCAACATACCAGTTGTGTGAAGAAGCTGGAACAGACTTAGGGCAATGGCTATCCCGTGAGCGTAGTATCAAGCAAATAAAAGCGCTGGATAACAACTTGGAAAAAGCGTTAGGACGCCTCAGCAGTGGACTCTACATTCTTACCACTTGCCACGGCGAACTCAGGAGCGCCATGGTTGCTTCGTGGGTAGCGCAAGCCAGCTTCAAACCGCTAGGTTTAACAGTGGCCGTAGCGAAAGATCGTGCCATTGAGTCCATGCTGCATGTAGGTGATCGTTTCATCCTCAACATTTTGGAAGAAGGCAATTCTCAGTCCCTGATGAAGCACTTTCTCAAGCGCTTTCCTCCGGGAGCGGATCGATTTGAGGGAGTGAGGACATACCTTGGGACAAATCGTTGTCCAATTTTAGTAGACACCCTCGCCTATATGGAGTGCGAAGTCAGCAGACGCGTAGAGTGTGGGGATCACTGGCTGATTTACAGTACTGTCTCTGTTGGTCGCATTTCTAAGCCTGATGCCTCACCAGCAGTACACCATCGTCAAGTTGGGAATCATTACTAATTCGTTAGTTGTTTCAAACAACTAACTACTAACAATCAACAATTAACATTCACCAACCTATGTCTGACATTAAACCACGCGATGTGCAAGTCTCTGTGATTGATGCTGATACAACCGTACTACGATCGCGTACTTGGGATAGACTCAAATTTGAAGTGGAATACTCGCTGCAACGGGGTACTACTGCCAACTCCTACCTGATTCAAGCAGAGAAAACAGCTTTGATCGATCCTCCTGGGGAGTCGTTTACAGAAATTTACCTGCACCAATTACAGCAACATCTTGACTTACAGCAACTGGATTATGTGATTGCGGGTCATATTAACCCAAATCGCTGTACAACTTTAAAGGCACTGCTAAAATTGGCCCCTCAACTCACCTTTATCTGCTCCAAGCCAGCTGTAGTTGCCCTACGTACTTTCTTCTCAGAACAAAACCTCAAGATTCATGTAGCAAGAGGAGAAGAAGTTTTGGACTTAGGCGAAGGTCATCAACTACAATTTATACCAGCCCCTAACCCACGCTGGCCTGACGAACTCTATACATTCGATCCTGCCACTTGTATCCTGTTTAGCGATAAGCTATTTGGTGTCCATGTCTGTGGCGATCAAGTCTTTGATGAAAATTGGAAACATTTAGATGAAGACCGACGGCATTACTATGATTGCCTTTATGCTGCTCAGTCTCGGCAAGTGGAAACAACACTTGACAAAGTTACCTCTTTACCCATCAAAAAATACGCCCCTTCTCACGGTCCTCTCGTGCGTTACAGCAAGAGCCGACTCACGCAAGACTATCAGCAGTGGAGTCAACAGCAGAAAGAAAAAGAGACAACCGTGGCACTGATTTATGCATCTGCCTACGGTAATACAGCAACTTTGGCACAGGCATTAGCTAAGGGAATCACAAAGTCTGGTGTAGGCGTAGAATCAATTAACTGCGAATTCACCGAACCAGAGGAAATTCAAGCAGCGATTGAAAAATGTGATGGATTTATCATCGGATCTCCCACGCTTGGGGGTCATATGCCTACCCAAGTGCAAACTGCTTTAGGAATTGTGCTTTCAAGTGCGACTAAAAGTAAATTAGCAGGTGTCTTTGGATCATACGGCTGGAGTGGGGAGGCGATTGATGAGATTGAAAAGAAACTAGAGAATGCTGGTTATCGCTTTGGCTTCGACTCGATTCGAGTTCGGTTTAAACCTAATGATTTAACGCTCCAAGAATGTAAAGAAATCGGCACTGATTTTGCTCAAGCCTTAAAAAAGGCGAAGAAAAACCGTGATATCCGACAACCAGTTACTGACTCCCAAATTGACCGTACTGAACAAGCGGTGGGACGGATAGTTAGTCCTCTATGTGTGGTATCCGCCAAGCGAGGAGATGTCAAAAGCGCCATGCTTGCCTCTTGGGTTTCCCAAGCCAGTTTCAATCCACCAGGTGTAACGGTTGCGGTTGCTAAAGACCGAGCTATAGAACCTCTGCTGCATACCAAAGATAAATTTGTCCTGAATGTCTTGCAAGAAGGCATGAACCTCAGGCGACACTTCCTCAAATCTTTTGCTCCTGGATCTGATCGCTTTGCTGGTTTGGAAACTCAATCTGCTGAAAATGGCTGTCCTATCCTCAGTAATGCACTAGCCTATCTGGAATGTACTGTTGAAAGCCGAGTAGAATGCGGCGATCATTGGGTGGTTTACGCTGTCGTGGATCATGGTCAAGTACTACAGTCTGGAGGCATGACTGCAGTCTATCACCGCAAATCAGGTGGTCAGTATTAAAAAAGTTAGCGGTTGATACTCTTCACTTAGGGGCGAGAAACTCCCCTCACCCTACGTCGATACATTTGAAAATAGTTGTATATATAGTTAGCTTGAAATGGATGAACCTTTAAAGAATTCTTCAACAAATCAGCATAGGTGGTTTAGTCGGGCTCGGATGGTACAGTGTCTTGAAGCTGTCCAAGACTTGATTGTAATTTCCCTATGTATTGCTCTATTCAGCGTCATGGTTATCCAATTGCGAGCAATGTTCTACTCGCTGCTGCCTCCTCTTAACTTTAAAGATGTTACCTCGGATATCCTGTTCCTGTTAATTTTGGTCGAGTTATTCCGATTGCTGATTATTTACTTACAGGAGCAAAGAGTCTCTATTGGTGTAGCTGTCGAAGTATCCATCGTCTCGGTACTACGAGAAGTGATTGTGCGGGGAGTGCTGGAATCACACTGGAGCCAAATTTTGTCAGCATGTGCCTTTTTGCTGGTGATGGGAGTCTTACTTATCGTTCGCGGTTGGCTACCGCCCACCTTTAATAACATCGATCCGGAACGGTACTTTTCAAAGGAAAAACCAGCAACTTACAACAGATAGGTCAATAAAGGTTTGTAGTTGCGCTTCAGCGCTCTAAATATCAGCGCTGAAGCGTGACTAATAGCCTTAACATAAATTCATACAGTTTGGTTTTTCTATGTCGTTCTACTTACCCAATGAGCAATCCTACACTCAGAAGCTTTCCAGAAATATGTTTTGATTTCGACTAGTAAATTATGACTATATTTCTAAAATCTGGCAACAAGAGACTTTTTTTGGCGATCGCATGAATGGGCACAAGCATTGCTCGCACGCTTCGCTATAGCGATGAATTAAACTAGGAGAAGAGAAATTAAATTGATCATATGACACATCTTTCAACAGCCCGCGAGTTATTCCAAACTGCTTACGAAAGTCGTTATACTTGGGACGAAAACTTTCCTGGCTACAGTGCAGATGTGAAATTAGTACAGGGGGATGAAGTTTACACGGGTAAAATTAAAATTAACCATGACATGAGTGTCGAAGTGACGGGTGTAGCAGATGAACAGGTACAAGAAGGTATTTATACTCAGCTAAGAGATATTGTCACTCATCGCAAACGCAATGCTTTTGAACAGTCTCATGGTAAGCACGAATTTAGTCAAGGTCAAGAAGACTCAACGGGTGCAGTAGAAATTTTGGTGAAGGGTGACTCTATGGGTTCTAATTATAAAATTAGAGGCAAGGAAATCTGTCAGGTGAGTCGGGTAATGGGTCGTATGGCTTTCGTAATTGATACTCATGAAAGCTTAGACACAGGTTCTGGATACATAGCCAGTCGTTACGATGCCCTTTTCCGTAACTCAAAAACCGATGAAGTGACCAGTGTCCTTAATTTTGAGGATACTTACGAGAAAATTGATGCCTATTTTATCATGACAAAGCAGGTGGTACAAGAGTATAAAGATGGGTCTCGTACTGCAACTGAGTTTAGCTATGCCAATATTAAGTTGCTCTCTCCAGCAGTTGTATAAGTTAAGTTAGGAGTGACGGATTAAAAGGACGAATAAACTCTTAATTGCTAACTCGTAACTCCATATTGCGGCAATTAGATCTAGGATCGGTATAACAAAGCTAGAAAATAAACATTTTGGGTAATGGGTAATGGGAAAGTTCAGAGTTAGGAGTTATGAGTTAAAATTAAAGAGTAAGAATT
>JAQYWN010000418.1 GCA_029379265.1 Rhizonema sp. NSF051 | reverse complement strand
ATCCTATACATTTATATTGGAGATTTTTTGGGAATTGGGAATGGGCAAAAACCTATGACCCATTACCCACTACCCACTACCTATTTCAAAACTATATTGTCAATTCACGCCAAGTCCTTTGACCAACGATTCCATCCGTTTGTAAATTCCGTCGGCTTTGAAAGGCTTTGACAGCAGACTCTGTCAGCGCACCGAATGACCCATCAAATGGAACGTTGTAGCCATTAGATACTAATAGCCGCTGCAAAACTCTGACTGCATCACCTGAATCACCAAAACGCAGGTTAGGAAGATTCAGGGGAATAACACCCATCGTTACACGTTTTTGTTGATTTGCATATTGTTCCATAGGAAATCCCTACTTAAACTGTTTTCCTAATTTTCAACTTTATCTAGTTTGCCAAAAAATTGCATCTGTATATGCATTATTAAAGAGTTCCTTCCTCCCTGCATATAGCAATCCTATTCGATAGGCTAAAAACTTATTAGGCTGTCTGTTAAGCGTTAACAGTTGCCTGTCAAAACGTGAATTTTCTGTTGGAATTTAATTTTGTAGTAGTCTTTTTACTTGGAAGAAGAACTGTTGAGATTATTTTAGCTTTCATTAAGAAGAAACCACTGATAAACAGGAATCATAGATTAAGTGTGGTTTTAACGATAAAGTTTTGGAGTGGGTAACTTCACCTTAAAACTTTCTAGCTGACACTGCGATGCCTTCATGCCACGGCGGTATCGCCCCCATCGCGCCGCACTCTATCCCCTTCAAACAATTCTCTCTAACTTCCTCATGTTGCTGTAATTTGCCTATGTGTTTATGTCAGGCTATTACGAAGTCGTCTGTGTTTTAAAAAAAAGTAACAATTAATACAAGTATAATAACCCGAAGAAGCCCCCTGCCCTCTACTTTCTTCACCCTGCTCAAAAACTTTTATCATCCCAATACATCTGAATGATCCCGCAATGCTGCAAACTCTGCTCTTTTGGCCCTGCCTTCTTCCCCAATAGTTCTGAGATTTCACTATTGGCATTCTTGAAGTTTGTTTGTAAAATAAGATTGCAGTCTATATCGCATTTGCAATCTTTTGTTACAAAAATTTCAATGCGATAGGGGATTCTATACTAAAAATAAGGTTAAATATATTAAAAGACCATTAATTTTTTGTTGATTCCCACGCCAAAATCCATTGAGGGTTTTTTGAATGGCTGATTCCTTGAGGTAAAAAGCTGCTTGACAACGCAGATTAGCCGCAATACTAGGACTGATCTTTTGAGTATTTTGTAGATCTCATACTTTTTTTCCGACTTTTATTGAATCTCCTTGTAAAAGGATCTATACACTTTTTCTTCGGCGCAACTGCAAGTTTATCTACAATTTGGAATACTGCATGACTTCTGCTGCTGAACGGCCAGCTAGTACTGGCACAAATTTTGTATTACAACAAAATAACTCCAACACCAAGATGACCGATCCCCTGAGAACGGCTACGGGTGTTTATGTAACAGTGCATGGGCATTTTTACCAGCCACCAAGGGAAAACCCTTATCTGGATGCGATTGAGCGTCAATCAGGTGCAGCGCCTTTCCATGATTGGAATGAGCGCATTCACTCAGAATGCTATCGCCCAAATGCTTTTGCCAGAGTCCTAAATGACCGAGGCGAAGTGGTGGGGATCGTGAATAACTACGAGTATTTGAGCTTTAATATTGGACCAACACTAATGTCATGGTTGGAACGCCATGACATGGAGGTGTATCAGCGGATTTTGGAAGGGGATCGCAATAGTTGCGATCACTTGAACGGTCATGGCAATGCGATCGCGCAAGTATACAACCATATCATCATGCCGCTTGCCAACGAACGCGACAAGTACACTCAAATCCGGTGGGGAAAAGAAGACTTCCGCTCCCGCTTCGGACGCGATCCCGAAGGCATGTGGCTGGCGGAAACGGCTGTAGACTATGCGACGCTGGAAGCCTTGGTTAAAGAAGGCATTCGCTTTATTATTCTCGCCCCTTCTCAAGCACAGCGTTGCCGTCTCCTCCCCACCCAAGATGATCCCAAGCCCGAATGGCATGAAGTTGGCGGCAATCAGATCGATCCCACACGCCCCTATCGTTGCTATTTGCAAAATAGTCATTCGTCACATAAAGAACAAAGAACAAAGAACACACCTTATATCGACATCTTCTTCTACGACGGTCCGATCTCGCGGGACATGGGTTACAGTGATGTCGTTTACAGTTCTACTCACTTGGCAGGACGTATTGGTTCGGCAGTGCGTGGGGATCATCGTCCGGCACAATTAATTTCTGTAGCGACGGATGGAGAAACCTTTGGGCATCACAAGCGAGGAACCGAGAAAACTATAGCTTACGCCTTGACAGAAGAGTTTCCTAGTTGGGGTTGGACAGTGACAAACTTTGCTCACTACCTGAGCTTAAATTCTCCTACTTGGGAAGTAGAACTGAAGCCAGTCACGGCATGGAGTTGTGCCCATGGTGTAGACAGATGGCAGGACGATTGCGGTTGTGGTGGTGGCGGAGGATGGCATCAGCAATGGCGTCGTCCTTTACGAGATGCTTTGAACTGGCTGCGGGATCGCTTGATAGAGGTGTATGAGGAACACGGCACTCAGTTTTTCCTTGATCCCTGGCAGGCACGAGATGAATACGTTAAAGTTGTACGCGATCGCTCTCCGGACAATGTTAGCCGCTTCCTCAACCGCCACCAAACTCACGAACTGACAGATTCCGAACAAGTAGACGCTTTGCGTTTATTGGAAATGCAGCGTCAAGCTTTGCTGATGTTTACTAGTTGTGGGTGGTTTTTTGAAGAAATCTCGCGTCCAGAAGGAACACAAATTCTGCGCTATGCCGCCCGTGCATTGGAACTGGCAGGAGATGTGGCAGGCGTGCAGTTGGAACTGGGCTTCATCAAACGCCTGACTCATGCCCCTAGTAATGTCGATTCATTCAAACACGGTGGAGAAATCTACCGCCAATTGGTGCTGACGGCTCAAGTAAGTTTCAAGCAAGTCGCAGCTCATTACGCCATTACTTCGCTGTTTGCTAACTATAAATCATTAGAGACATCCAATCCAACGTCTCTACAAAGTTGTTCTCTCAATCATCATCCTTACCAGAAGCGAGTTTATTGTTACAGGGCTGATGAGCTTGATTACCAACTGCAACGCTTGGGATCGTTGACTCTGGTGGTAGGACAGCTAAAGTTGGTATCGGAAATTACGAGGGAAAGCGAAAACTTAATGTTTGCTGTTCTCCATCTTGGAGGTTGGGATTTCCACTGCAGTATTCAACCTTTTGAGGGACGGCGGAATTACACTGAATTAAAAGAAAAGCTGTTTGCCTCCCTGCAACAAGCGAGTGCGGCTCACACGCTCTTAGTGATGACACAGTTATTTGGAGAAGAAGCTTATAACTTACAGAATCTCTTTGCTGAAGAACGCCATCAGCTTATGGGACTGCTGACTCAAGAAACACTGGCGCGACTAGACCAACTTTATACTCAGGCATACCGTGATAATTACGGTGTGTTGATGGCGTTTCACCGAGATGAACTAACCGCACCGCAAGAATTGCAGGTTGCAGCAGAGATTGCTTTGGGGCATCGAGGTATGACAACTCTACGATTACTCGAGCAAGATATCAGTGACTTGCTTTTGAGTGGGAACCACATGGTAGAGTTGGAGGCGATCGCCACAGAAGCAAATCATCTGCGCTGTCGGCTGAATATTCCCGCAGGTAAGAAGATACTCGAGCAGTTGATTTTGCGATCGCTGTGGCAATTGTTGTACGATCCCAATGGTACAACTGAAGCAGACATTCAACGTTTAGAGCGCTTGATTGATGTGGGTTATCAGCTAAATCTTGGCATCTCCCTGGAGCGATCCCAGGAACTCTACTTTAGCTGTCTGCACACTCAACTTATCCCCCAGTATGTTGCCACTCTTGCCAATAATCAGGATACGACACAGTGTCGTCAACTATTAAAGTTGGGGCAAAAATTAAAAGTTGAAGTCAATCCTTGGTTGAGTCAGCTAGTTTAAAATCGCCCAAAGACTCGATCCCCGCTAGCCTGCTGGTGGGGATCAGCAAAGTCTAGACATTACTAACCGTTTTGACAAACAAAGGAGAAAGAGAGTTGTAGACAAAAATCTCTGAAACTCACTTTCAAAAAACATGCTTTAAAGATCTTTTCACCCTAACCTCATTCGGCTACGATTGAGGTTAGTTGGTTTTTATCATAACTAAATAGTACGCATGCTAAATAATTATTTGCGGAAAATTTGTTAAGAAAAGATAGATACATCTACCCTTTGATAGATTTAGTAGACTTTCAAGGAGCAACTTTGTGAGTGACACAACCAGAGGTAAAAATCAAAGTCAAAAGCCAGCAACCCCATCACCGCAGTCCAACTCAGTGCCCCTAAAAACCTGGATTGGCGTGATGGGAGCCATGTTGGGAGCCTTTATGGCGGTGTTGGATATTCAGATTACAAACTCCTCACTCCAACAGATTGACGGAGCGATCGGTGCGACTCAGGAGGAAGGTTCCTGGATCTCAACAAGTTATCTCGTAGCTGAGATTGTCACCATCCCTCTAACAGGCTGGCTATCGCAAGTGTTTTCCGTGCGGCGGTATCTGGTAGTTAATTCCATCTTGTTTCTGTTTTTTTCCATCTGCTGTGCCTGGGCTGCAGATCTGGGTCAGATGGTTGTGTTTCGAGCTGGGCAAGGATTTACTGGCGGTGTGCTGATCCCCATGTCCTTGACAATTGTGCTGAGAACTTTACCAAAAGCTAAACAGCCGATTGGACTGGCAATGTTTTCGATGACAGCTACCTTTGCGCCATCGATTGGTCCGACAATTGGGGGTTGGTTGACCGACAACTTGGGATGGCAGTACAACTTCTACTTAAATATAGTTCCAGGGCTCCTGCTTATTGGCATCGTTCTATACGCCATTGACCCTCAGCCACTGCAATTGGAAAAATTGAAGGAAGGCGACTGGTGGGGTATCCTCAGCATGGCGCTTGGTCTTGGGGCACTGGAAGTTGTTTTAGAACAAGGGCAAGAGTACGACTGGTTTGGTTCCAAAGCAATTCAATATTTAACTGTCGTCGCAGTCGTTTTCATAGCCCTGTTTATCTGGATTGAACTGACTCGCAGAAAGCCGTTGATCAATTTAGCCTTGTTAAAGCGCCGCAATTTTGGGATCAGTAGCGTGGCTGGGTTGACACTTGGCTTAGGTCTCTACGGCTCTGTGTATATTTTGCCACTATATCTTGGTTTGATCAAAGATTACAGCCCCTTACAAATTGGTGAAGTGATTGCTTGGTCGGGAGTGCCGCAGTTATTCTTAATTCCATTAGTGCCGAAACTTACGCAACGTTTTGATATTCGCTATGTCGCGGCAGCAGGGTTTTGTCTGTTTGCAGTGAGTTGTTTTATGAACTCGAACATGACTCATGACACAGCTATACAAGAACTGAAATGGTCTCAGCTCGTTCGGGCTTTAGGACAACCTTTGATGATCTTGCCCTTGACAACGATTGCCACAGCTAATATTGAACCACAACAAGCAGCTTCAGCATCAAGTTTGTTTAACATGATGCGTAATATGGGAGGATCGATGGGGATCGCTGCCCTGAAAACGCTGCTCACCAGGCGAGAGCAATTTCACTCCCAAAGGCTTGGAGAATTGGTAAGTTCCTACAGCCCGCAAACTCAACAGCGAATCGACCAGTTGACTCAGTATTTCATAAGTCACGGCAGCGATCCCAATACTGCCCAAAACCAAGCGCTACAAGGCATCGCTAACACCGTCCGTCGCGAAGCTTATGTGATTGCTTTCAACGATTGCTTTTACTTCATTGGGATCGGGTTATTTGTCAGCGCTATTGCTTTGCTTTTCTGTAAAAAGGTGAAGTCAGGTGGTGGTGCAGTCGCACACTAGCTGCTCCCATGAAATGAAAAATTAAAAAAGCTTGTTTTGCTCTTGTTAGATCCCCGACTTCTTGAAGAAGTCGGGGATCTCGTTTTTCACGAATGATTTAGAACTGGTATATTGGTCTATCTCATTAGTTCTAATGGGTGAAGCGGGAAGCTACAGGAAGTGCAATTTCGTGTCTCTACATAAGTTGACTGTAGATGAATTATCTTAACTGAAGGGGAACCATTGCCGTGCGCTGATTAGACTCGTTGAGAAGCAAGCTCTACAGAAGGGTTAGCCCAAATTCAGAGTAACTGATGTCGTCTCTCCTCACTTAAGTGTTGGAGCGATCGCAATAGTACGGATAAAGCCACTCGCACTTAAACAGCCCGTGAGTATGTTTCTCAAAAAGTGTACCAGCGTGTTTTCCAGGTATAAAATCAATCCCAGCTTTTGACTTTATCTCATACAACTTAGGAAAGGCTAATATAAAAACTGCTATAAGAGTAGCAAAAAGGCACACAATAATAGTTGTTGTCTTAGAAAAGTTTTGAGTAGAGTTTTTCTGCATAAGGTTACCAAAATAACAATCTCATTTTATTGTGAACTATTTAATAAGATTTATGTGGATACCCTTGATAAATTTGACTATCTGTGAAAAAGGTAATTACCGCAGAGAAATTGCTAAATATCAAAATGTCGTCGGAAGCGGGGATCGATATTGTGTGTTTTTCTCTGATTACAAGTGAAGCAGAGAGTCTGCAAGTTACTGATATCGTTTGTACCGCTGTGAAAAAGAGGGATGATGTGATCGATAGTTAGATTTGTTTCAAGGTTAGTTTTCCCACAGCTTTGACATTGATATTTGTCCCGTTGGTAGACATATTTCCTCACTTCTTGCGGAATTTTAATTCGCGGAGTTTTACTCATGATGTCGCTTCATTTATCATGCGGCGAATATTTTCAAGAGGTGATTCTGATTCAGAAATTTCAGATATTTGTTCAACAATCTTCGGTTTATAAGGGCAAAATTCTAGCAATACATCCTGAATTTCTATAACTTCAACTTCTAGAGCTTTGTGCCTACCATTTATAGATCGAGGATCCTTTGTACGGATTAGACTTACTTGGATTCTCAGCTTTCCGCTCTGCAAACTTTTAGCAGTTAACTGCAAAAGTTCACAATTATATAGAGTCACTGATTTCCAGATAATATTATCT
>JAQYWN010000417.1 GCA_029379265.1 Rhizonema sp. NSF051 | reverse complement strand
ATAAAATTCTGCGTTTATTCAAATGTATTTAGTAACGGTAAGAGGGATAGAGAAGCAAATTCATATGAAGAAGCTTGTCTTTGGGCTTGTGCATATTGTGGAGAAGAAAATTGTAGAGTTACTTGGAGGTCTTCACGAGGATTTGCCTTCAAAGATACAAGACGCACGGAATATGCACCAAGGTTTTGATCTACTACGTAATTATCCAACTATTGGTAATTTTTTGGCATATCAGTTTATTACTGATATAAATTACAGATCGCGTGACAGTTCAGAAGCGATCGCTTCTACGTCAATCATCTTTTTTCAAAAGCTCGTTAATCCGTTGTTTTTCTTCCTCAATGATTAGGAGCACATTTTTAACCTCACTGTCAGCACGATCTTTCATTCTCAAATCTTGAATACGCGATCTGCGCTTCGCAGCAGCGCTTCGCTATCGCTGTCCTTTAATCCTCAACACTCAATTCGTTAGAGTCGATAAAGATATTACGCACTTTAGACTGTAGACAGCATACACCTCAGTTAATAGTTCGATTGTACTATTAACTGAGGTGTGAAAGTTGAGAGTGCGCGTGGGTTAAGAGAATTGAAACGCGCCAATATCAGCGCTACCATCAGCAGCACGACGAGGTAAACCACGTTGATCGGTTGTGGGGTCGCTATCTAGTATAATGGGGTCAGCTGCACCAATTGCCGGACTATCTGGGAGGAGTGCGATGGTTTGAGTCGGGCCACCATTATCAGCTAGAATACCTAAGCGAGGGTCAATTACTGAGTCGCTAGTACCAACAAGATCACCAAGATTTACATCAAATCCGGTGCTACCTGTGCTGTCACCAATGAGGTTGTAGCCATTGCTTGTAAATGTGCCATCTACATCGGGGTTAATACCGTTCCCCTTGTTGAGATTAGAGGCAATAATCGTATTGCGCACGTTGAATGAGCCACGAACAGATGTTGAAGTTGGGGCAACATCGTTTTGGTATATGCCTCCACCACGATTGACAGAGATATTTTGGGTGACGGTACTGAACAACAGTGTGAAGGTGGCAGCGTAATCGTTATAGATTCCGCCACCGTTATCGGCGGGGTATAAACCTAATGTACTGTTATTGCTGATGGTGCTGTTGATGACTGTAGCGTTACCAGAGTTATCGATCCCGCCGCCACCGTTTAAGCCAGATGCAGTGTTACCGCTAATGGTACTATTGATTATCGTACTAGTACCAGAATTAAAAATACCGCCGCCGTTACCGCCGTCTCGTTCTTGTGATGCAGTGTTACCGCTAATGGTGGTATTACTCACCGTAATCGTACCACTGTTATGGATGCCGCCCCCATCACCGCTGTAGCTGTAGCGACCACCTCCTGTTGTGCTGTTATTATTGATGGTACTATTGCTGACTGTAGCGTTACCAGAGTTAAAGATCCCGCCGCCACCAGTAAAGTCACCTACCGAGTTGTTAGCGATAATAGTATCACTCACAGTGAGATTTCTGGTGTTATAGATGCCACTACCAGAACTCTTGCTTATGGTGCTGTTAGTAATAGCAGCAGTACCTGCATTATAAATGCCGCCAGCACTACTAGGAGCAAAATCGCCAGGGGCTGCTGAACCGGTGATAGTAGAGTTGCTCAGATTAAGCGTGCCAGTACTATAGATACCACCGCCAATGTTGAAGCCATAGCTGCCACCACTAACTGAACCATTCAGAATACTGTTAGTCACTTCAACTGTGCCAGTACTATAAATACTACCACCACTGTGATTGCCGGAGGCGTTGTAGTTATTTACAGTTGCTGAATTGTTCAGAGTACTGTTGCTGATGACAAGACTACCACTATTATAAATACCACCACCTGCACTACTACTGTAATAGCCTGCGAGCGCTTTATTACCACTAACAGTGCTGTTGCTGATAAAAACACTGCCTGTGTTATAAATACCACCACCGTAGGCATTACTGTTACCATAGCTGGTGCCATCATTAGCTGTGTTATTGCTGACAGTACTGTTACTCAAATTGAGAGTACCACTATTATAAATGCCACCGCCATAACCATTAACCCCACTAAAGGGGTTTGAGTCAAGCAAGTTGTTACTAAACATATTATTATTGCTAACAATGGTGCTATCTAGACTCAGAGTTCCAGAGTTACTAATTCCAGCACCATTGTCTCCAGTGAGCTTACCACTAGTAATGAACAATCCAGATAAATTGGCTGTTGCACCTGTTTCCACGTCAAACACACGTGAGGCATTGTTACCCGAAACGCTCACCAGATTAGCACCAGTCAAGGTATCTCGTGGAGCAATAATGTCCAAGCTATGGGTAATATCCAATTCTCCCAGGCTCAAGGTAATCGTCTGTGCTGTAGAAAATAAGGAACGGTCAAACACAATCAAGTCTTCACCTGAGTCTGCGTTAGCCTGATTAATAGCGTCGCGCAGAGTCGTAACACCATTGTTATTATCTACTTGATCCGCAATACTATTCACCACAATCGTAGCACTAGGTTGTAGATTAATACTTCCAGTACTCAGCAAATCATGCACATTGTCGGCAAAGATATCAGTGTTAGATAGTGGTGCGGTAGTAGCCCCGATAACTGACGAATCCATGTGATTTTTCCTATTGAAAGTTTTTACTGATCAGCTGGGCAGTTTGATACATTCATTATAGGGAAAAATGGCGTTGCATAAATGCGGGATGAATTAGAGAAATACCTGTATTTCTCTATACTTCAAATAGTTTAGTAGCAATCGAACTGAGTTTTTCAGCATATCTACTGATTTGGAGTAACACAACGTTTTTCGATGTAGACGTGCAAGATAATGACGTAAACGTGTATTCTCCCCTTCAATTCTGGTCATATATGTTTTGCTAATAATATGGTCTCCTGAGTCAATAAAACTGGTATAAACCGGCCATCCGTCAGTAACGTAAAAATAGCATCTCCGTCGGTTTGCCTAATTCGACAAACAAAATCTGGCAACCAGCCACGGAATAGGTGTGCCTCCGGCTCGTATTCAAAAGAGTGGATTATTTTTTTGAAAAAGGTTGCCCAGATAGCTCCTAGCTCAGAACGGTATACGCAACCATCACACTCTGTTACGGAAGCAAAGTCTGCCGGGCGGAAGATTCCGCGAAACTCGTGGGACGGAAGTTTCCGCCCCACAGATTTCGCGTCCGGCGAGCTTTGCTCAGGATACTTTTCGTAATTATAAACATCCGGAAGATTCAATTCTTTGATCTCCATTTTTTAAAAATCGATTTCTTTAATGTCAACAATGCCTTGATTTCACCCTGATTAGAAGGCAGGAATTTACGCCGACTCCACAAATCGCGGAAGTGCTGCTTATCTTGTGGCAGCAGACTTTCCCATGTCTTTTTGTCCCAACCTGGTGGAGTTGTAGAAGAATTGTGTAGACACGATTAACCTGATAAAAGTAAAAAGTTACCCCTACACCTAACTGTCGGGAAGAAGGCTTTTTGACGTACTTAAAATTTTGGATCTATTCTCCTACGTACTTTTTAGCACAATTATTTGAATAAGACACCCTTAGCAGACTTTCTGCTAAAGATAAAACCTCTACATCTGGCTTCCAAAAAAGTTGTTGTCCTTTGCACGGGATTGGTTGATCAAATAGTATAGGGTTTGAGCAGTTCCATCCCCAGCGTCCTGGTAACCATAAGCCGCAAGCTCTTTCAACGCGAGAAGTTTGAGCAATTATTTCCTCGGTCATGAGAAAGTAGTTATCGAAATTGACAGCCCCGATAATTGCTGAAAGGGGGAAGCTTCCAGGACCAGGAATATTTATACCTATGCTCTGATACACTGCATAGAGTTCTGTGCGTCTGACAGGTCTACTCGCTGCGTGAATCAAAATTGTTTGCGGTAGTTTCATATTCCTGTGCGGATGCCAACTGCGGGTTTCAACCTGCTTGATTCCCTTGGCGAGAAGTGTCGCCCAAGGTTCCCACAAGGTGATTGCGTACATTTATTTACTCCTTTTTCCGCAAAGTCGGCTCTACAGAAGCAAAGTCTGCGGGATGGAAGATTCCATCCCGCGAGCTTTCCGTCCGACGAGCTTCGCGCGAAGCTCCGGGGACAGAAGATTCTGTCCCCGAGACTTCGCAGCTTTGCGCTTCTGTCCCGCGAGCTTTGCCTTTCACGTGCGGTCGAAAAGTTAAGTTCACTCGCCGTCCGATCAGGGAACTTGTCTTTGGCGCAAAGTCTGTCGGAGAGAGTACTCTCAGGGGCGGGCTTTGCACCTGATGCTTCCAGTTAGATTGACACCCAGGCTGCATGACGAGTAAGCTCCCATGTCCTAACCAGAAATCGTAAGAGTGTTTTTTATCGTTTGAGCGGATCTGGAATTTTCGCTCTGCCCCCAATGAAAGGGAAGCAATCGCCGGCCGGGTTCCCATCGACTTCTCTGCATCGCTATGCCAGCCAATTGAATCGCGGGAGTCGCGGTATAGATTGCCGATGACGATGTTAAATCGGTAGCCAGTTATTTTTTCTAGGTCCCAGATGATTGTTCACAGCCTGGAACAAAGCCTGATCGTG
Organism: Rhizonema sp. NSF051; assembly: GCA_029379265.1. Taxonomy (GTDB): domain Bacteria; phylum Cyanobacteriota; class Cyanobacteriia; order Cyanobacteriales; family Nostocaceae; genus Rhizonema. The sequence goes on along the minus strand of JAQYWN010000417.1, from coordinate 2,602 downwards.
CTTTGCTCGGTGATTCATTTGAGAGCGTGCTCCCGTCTTACTAACTAAACAAGCGCGATCGCGGACTTAGTATCGCGGACTTAGTATTGACACTCCCCGCTGCGCTCGCGAGACAGGGATTCTTAAAGTCTTTATGCAGCAGATTGTTGAAAATCATTCTGTGCTATTCTTTCATCGACAATTAACTCAACTCTGGGAAGGTTAGCAATTGCCTCATCAAATACACAGTAGACATTAACTATCCGTTGGATGTGTGTACCTGGTAGATAGTCTTTATTAGTCTCTAGGAATTCAACGAAATAAGATTCAGTATCTTCATTTCTATCTATGACTTGAACATCTACTATCTTTTGTGGTACTTTGAATTCTACAATTTGACTCTGTTCTTTAGTTTGCCAACCATACTCAGATGTTGTTGCATGTGTTCCTATTAAATCTAAAGCGTTTTTAAATTTAGGACATAATAAGAATATGTCATGAGTAATTCTCTGGTTATCAGGATAGACTACTATCATCATCCCTGAGTCACCTGTCATCATGCGATAATACATTTATTCTTCTCCTAGTGGTGCATCTGTAATAGTACATTCCCATGTAATTTTATTTTTTGTGTGTATCAAACCTGTACCTCTTACAGGTTTATGTACCTTTACTCTCCATTTTCTTCCAGTTTCTCGTGATTTTTCTTCTGCTAGCTCATGACATCTGGTAGCATTTTCACTTGTTGAAAACTCTTCAGAATACTGGTGATTACTCTGATGATGTGCATGAGTATCGTATCGCACCCTACTTCTTACTTGATGATGCTGACTATTCTCATAAATATACCAAGTTACTCCTCCAACAACCACAACTCCTACAAAGACCAGACCCACAGGGGTGCTGACTAAAGGCAATGCCAGTACTGGTACAGGTTGAGCAATAGTAGATTTTATTGTACTACAGCAGAAAACAACAGCGAGAGTAATGCAAATTGTTTTTTTGTTAAACATATATGTCTTGCCAATGTAGTATACGGATCTGTAGTGGAATTGTTACCCCACGCTCATTGAAAGCTTTTGCTCAGCCTGCTGTTGTACATGCTCCATCCACAACTTTAGAGCATCAACTTCGCTGTATCCCTCTTGAATTATTGCTGGTACATGTTTTAGAAAGCTGTTGAGAACATCATTGTGTTGCATCCCCTGTTTTGCAGCCCACTGTACAACCATCCATTGAATTAGCTCGTCTACTTGAATAGTCTCCAACTCGGCTGGAGAGTTAACCAGCATCTCAGCCTTGAGCCATTCCGAAACTGCCTTACCTTCAATCCCCAATAGTGTACGAATCTGCTTAACTCGCTCATTGTGAGAGTTACTGTTTACAACTGGTGTACTTGGCATTGTCCCTATCCACCGCTTCAGTACCACAGCCAACTCTGCTCCGGGCTTTAACCAACTGGTATCTTGCAACTCTGGACGACACCCCCTCAGTTTGGCGAAGTCTGCCTGATGGAAACCGATATGCTCAAATACCACCCATCCACGATCAGGCGGTTGGGGTAGAAATTCAGCGGCAGATGGATGAAGAGGGACTAACCGCACAGAAAGTGGTAGGGAGAGCGCTCGCCTTCTCCAAAGTTCCCCTCCTCGTTCTGAAGGCAATAGCAAGCGTTGGAAGTCGGTTGCTGGATTGGTGCTGGAAAACTGAATCCGAGCTTGTTCAAGGGGAGAATAAACTTAATTCAGAAGATACTGAAGTGGTGGTATCGATACAGCTTTCCAAGACTTTAACAGCAATGGGTGTGATTTTGACAATGGAGCAAATGCGTTATTGCCTAACTGAGTTTGGTGAAGATGCAATACTGGATGCGGCAGTTCAACTTAGGAAAACTGGGGAGATTGTCAGTCAGGAAAAGAAAGAAGACTATTTTCTGAATTATTTGCAGAATACTCGGAGGGGTATAGCAGTTGAGGTTGTAACTCCCAAAAAAACCGGCATGACAGCTGTTAAGAATATTGGTTCAAAGGAGGCTGCAATATTCCCCACTGAAATCATGCAGATGCTAAAAAAAGCTGAGATTCACTTAGTGCCAGCGAAGGCAGAAAGGTTGTGGGCGGCATATGGGGATAAATTTGTGGAGGCGATCGCTTACGTTGATCAAAAGAATAAAGAGGGCAAAGTTACCAACCGTGAAGGGTACTTTGTGAAGTGTCTTGAGGAAGGCTGGTTGCTAAAGAAGCCGGAACCTGAGAAGCGAGATCCTTCTTTAATGACGATTAAACAGCAGCAGTGGTACGAGTGGGCGTGCATGACTGGAATATGTGTCAATACTCCAGTCAAAGATCTACCTACCAAAATGGGAGGGTTGGCAGTGCTAATTCCAATCAAAGATAGGCGACCATTTGACCCACCGTATGATTTGGTAGCGATTGATGTGGCGATGCGGGAGTATCCGATGTAAATGCAATCTGTAGGTACACCGCATAGTGGCAACAATTTGTAACTTGTAACACTTCTCTTGTCAGGTCAGAAGTGAAACTTTGCATGGTTGAGTGATCGCCCCTAATTTTACTACCCACATTCCGCACTTCAAAGTATATTACAAATAATTACATAATGG
>JAQYWN010000416.1 GCA_029379265.1 Rhizonema sp. NSF051 | reverse complement strand
GTTTTTTGTTTTTTTTCATTTTATACAGCCTCTTAAGTATAATACCGTATAATCCTCAGAATTGAGCAGTAGTGTGTCAAGATTATTTTGCAGGATTGATTTTTCTCCCTTGTCCCTGCATCTCGGTGTCTCCGCGTCAATCTACATCCACGAAAAAGGTGTAGGGGAAAATTACTTTTGCAAAGAGCGTTAGTATATTTGTATTCGTAGTCACATTATTTAATGTTAAGGGCTACTTTATAGTCATTGACCCAATTTATGAAGAGTGCTAAATCAAAAAAGCTTCGATCTAGAGGTTAATTAAATCACCATGCAAATCTGATCTGTGAGTTACAATCTTTTTGATTCACTCATACACCCGTGAGAGAGGTTGTGAGTTCTAAGTTCTTTCTTAGTCACTCCGCAGTCTTAAAAGTACGGAAAATAGAAAGGAAAAATGTTGCGTCTTTATCATGTTTTACTTGGTATGATACTGCTGGCATTAGCACCTCCGGTAGTCAAATTTGCTTTCCCTCACTTTTCTTTATTCAGTAACGTGCGGCATCAGCCAGTTATAGAAAGTAACGCTAATCGAACACAGGTTTCCATGACTACCTCGACAAACTCTCATTTGAGCGAGGGCAATGTCTGGAAGAGTATACTTGGCAAAACTGTTGCACCTCCTGAGTGGCAGGTTGCGGCTTGCAAAGAAAATGGCTCCCTATTGTGCGTCTCCTCTAAAGGAAAACTTTTGGGTACAGTGGAAATGGGAGTTTACCCGCTTGGACAGCAAGCAGATTTTCAAAAAATGCTAAAATCTGCTGGCATCCCATTAGATGCAAACCAAGACTACCAAAATCAGAAGTACCAATCTCAAATATCTATAGCACTAAAAGCTTGGATTACAGATCGTTACATGGTTTTATCTAAAGATAGTCAAGTTACCTCTGGTGATAACGTTACTTTCTCACAACAACTTCCACAAAATGCACTTGTTGGTAAGCTTCGGGGAATGCATTACGGATTTGAGGAAAAGCAACAAGATGAAGTCAAAGAAAAATACACAGGCTATGTTGCCTTCGACGGTACTGCTCTTTATGTAATTACCACTGCTTTTGACTCAACCCAAAGAACAGGTAAGTTTGAGACACTTGAAAGTTTTCAAAGTTTTGAACCGCACTTATCAGCGATTGTAGCGAATCTAAATTTATCGAGATGAAGGTATGGTATTGCCGTGCCTTCATCGAAAGGGAGACGCTCTGCGAACAGGGCTGTCTCACCATTCGTCCCTACATCATTTATAGAGATGTCTATTTCGTTCGTAGCTAAGTGCTAAGTGCTAAGGGCTTCTTACTTTTACAAGCTAAATTTCAGCTACAGCTCGTTCGATTAAACGACGTGCCAAAGTCTGCGTACCTGTATGTTCGTAGTAATTGGTGGATACATCCAAAAGCGCTGCAAGGTAATCCAGCTTGTCACCAGCAAAGTCCACAACATTTTGCAAGTTATTTGCAACTTTTTGTGGATTTAAATCTTTGGAGGAAACGAGGCTACCCATCCAGCCTGTCACTGAGTTAAAGCTTTCGCCAATAAAATTCAGTTTACTACCAGAATCTTGACCGGGAATGTCGTTTCTTATATTCTGGAAGGTTGAGTTTTTTTCTAACTCTTGTGGAGTTGTCTGACTAATCCAAGATAAAGCTTTGTCGATAAATCCCGAACCTAAAGGGATCAAACCGTCAAAGCTAACTAGTGCTGCCATACGTATGAAAGACTCGCCGCTATATTCACCTAAAGCCCCAACAAAATCCCCAATGCTGTCTCCGGGAATACCGTTAATTTGGCAGAAGGCGACTAACTCAGCGACAAGTTTCAGGCATAAGTCAATGGTTTGTGCTTTCTCGGCTTTAGGAGTCACCTTATTTAAAAAACCTAAAAGAGGAATTTTCTCTCCCACTTTATTTGCTAAAGCCGCTGCCCCCAGTGCTTTATCTGTACTATCAACTGTTTGATAAAGCCACATGGCTCTTTGATATCCCTGAGAACGATCATTGTAGAGATAAACTGCTCTGTCGCCAATTTGCTGAATGAAATCTTCGTCAGTTTCACCAGTTACGACTTTAATTGTGTTCACAAAGCCAACCACGTTTTGCCACTCGCCTGGAGCGATAAAATCGAGCGATCGCAATGCAGAAACAGTCAAGTTATTGGTTGGTAGTTCATCCACCAACTCGAAAATTGATTTGCTCACAATAATCTCCTAATACTTCTTAGGTTAAATCGATTCATTCCAAAAAGACGCACCATCGTACGTCTTAACAGCAACCATTGAACAGATAAAAGAGTAAGTATTTAGCAATCAGCGGTTATTAATCAGCTATGCTCACAAATTGTGTAGAAAGTCATATAACTGTAGTTCTGACAATTCATGCATACTGATAACTGATAGCTGACGGCTGAATTTTACTGTTATTTCTCGGCTATTTTCGCGAGTTGCGCTAAACCACTAAGGTTAAACTTCTCCAACCAAGCTTGGCGATCGCTAGCTGTGAATGACGGATTACGAGATTGCACTTTTACTTGATAGCGATTCCCAACTAAAAGGGCAGTACCGTTAGCGCCTTGGGTTACAGATGGATATCCGGCTATTGTCTGAGTACTGGCTTGAAATTTCGTCGCTGGGTTGGTGGGGCCTTTAACTGCTTGTGTATCATTAATTGAAATAACAGCTAAGTCTGAACCAGCTTTTTTCAACTTGGCTTCAGCAAAACCCTTCTTCTCCTGAGTATAAACGCGCTCGACCCCATCCTGAGGCTTTGGGAAGAATTTGTTGAACTCACTACCTTGAGTTGCGTCACGAGCAACTGCTTGACCACTTTTTTGCTGAGTGCTTTGCTGTTGCGCTTGATCAAACCGTCCAGGAGTTTTCGGAGAACAGGCAGTCGTAAACAGTAACAAACATAACAATAAAGTCGGAAAAATCTTACGGAAACGGGAAAAAATCATCTCAGGCTCCTCCTTATGCTAGAAGACTGTTGAATTATCGAGTTAAGAGTGAGAAATCATCGAAACTAAGGAGTGACTCCTACAGGATCTATCCTACTCTTAACTCCTCATCAACTACGGTAAGCTATAACAGCATAAAATGGATCTCCTCCAGCTGCACCTAGCCATTGCAAGAAATTGGGAGCAGTTGATTTACAAGCGATCGCTTCCGGGGTACTAAATCCAGGTACAGAAGAGAAGTAACTTTTAACTAATTCAACTCTCCGCGCTTCCGATCCCTCTCGCCAAGCACTAATCGCCTTTTGAAAAAACATTCGGTGAGAAAAACTGACGATTGCGATGCCACCCGGTTTGAGTATGCGATGAATTTCGGAAAATATTGCTTCTGGATATTGTAAATACTGCACGGAAACGCAATTGATAACGGCATCAAAATCTTCATCCAAAAGAGGTAACTGAAGATTTTCGTTGAGGTTTTGCACGAAATAATGATTCAAACGAGGATTGCGTGCCAATTCAGCAGCATTAAGTCCGTGTCCCTCAACATGCTCAAACTGCATCTCCTCTGGTAGGTGAGACACCCAGCTACTCATCATATCGAAGATGCGGGTGTTAGGTTTGAGATGCTGACGATATAAATCAGTCAACTGTTGAATAAAACCTTCGTCTACATGAGTGACGAATCGTGGCGATGTATAAAAGAGATTATCGTCTGTATCATCTAGCTTCGTGCGTTGGTTCGGTTTAAGCGGCATAATGTTAGGAGTGAAAATATTTCTACGTTTGAAGCTTTTTATGCTATACTATAAGATTTACTAGTCGTGAGGCGCTGGCTTAAAAAGTAGACTATAAGGAATTACGAACATACTACACTCCCTCCTAACCTCCCCGATGTTTTGGGAAGGTTAGGAGGGTTCAAAAGGCTGTAGGGTACGGGGTGTGGGGTGTAGGGCGATCGCTTATAACGTGGGATTGAATGAAACTTGGACGCAAAGTCTGCCGGATAGAGTACTCAAGGAGTGCGAGCTTTGCGCTGTATTTCATCGCACTGCATGTCTCGAAATACATCTTTTTTCAAAGGTAGGCTTTAAACCTACCCCGCATATGATCTTTTTCAAGCCCGACACCCTAATTTTTTGTAAAAATCATGTGCAGCTTCACTATTAGGAGTTAAGAGTGAGGAGTGAAAATTTTAAAATTCTTCACTCCTCAATCTCCACTCTTTCTAGTTGTAATATCCTTTTTTGGTTCCTGTTACAGGCTCAACCGCTTTTTCAACGGTTTTTTCTGTTTCGTTTAAGAACTCTTTTGTACTGCGAGGGGGTTCTTCGTTAAGATTGAGTTTTTCTGTGATCGTTTCAGCCAGCTTTTCTAGACCATTTTTGGCTTCTTCCACTGGCTTATTTTCGTTATTGAGACTAACTTTACCAGGTTCTGCTTTGTAGTCAGTCGCTTCTGGTGTTTTCAATTTATCAGTCTTCAAGTTTTCTTTAACAGAATCTACTGTTGATTTCAGGTTTGCTTTGGTTTTGTCAAATATTTCGTTATTTGTATTGTCTGATCTAACTTCACCTCCATCTGGTGTTCCCTTATAATAGGTACCTTGTGGGCTTTGTACAGTGTTATCTGCTTGTGCTTGTAGTGCATTACCACCAAAGGCTTGCATAACGAAAATAGTCAATCCAACAAGAAATACTGTCAGTATCTGACGCACACTTAGATTTTTTAACCAAGAAATCACTCTCATACAATTCCTCCGATTTTGCTTTTTATTAAGATTAGAAGATATGAATTTCTAGTTTTCTATTCCTAACTCCTAACTCTTAAATTTTTTCATGGTTTCGACAGATTTGCAATTATATTTTTTCCGCTTAAAAATGTCAAACCCATGCTATCCCTCTTTTGAATGTAAGCAATGGGTAAATACATGGGCGGAAGCGATTTTACATCTTAAAGCATGACCTAGTAAAATAGGTAGATATTTTTGAAAAATATTTGCCCTATTCTGAAAGTCAAGGCTTTATTGAAGGCGGCACCTGTAAGGTACTTTGTCCACAAATCCCCCGTAAACACCCATGATTAAGAGAATACCACCCTGACAGCAAGCCAAGATCATTTTGTTCAATACATGACGGCGATCGCTATCAACCATCAACTATTAACAATTAATCATTGCCTCTAGCTTGTCCTTCAGTTGTGGCAATTTCACCCGCTTCCATCAACATTTTGAAACGGCGTAAATCATCACCTATTTGTTGTTCTGGTTCTTCCCCGAATAGCTTAGCAAAAACAGCAGCTAAAGCTCCGCCAGGAGGATTATACTCTAGAACAACTTTTACTTCTGTGCCACGATCAGCAGGTGCTTTTTTAAAGCGGATAAAACCAGAGTTATCAACATCGGCTCCTTCTACCGAAGCCCAAGAAATAAACTCGTTTTCTCTTTCTTCAATAATATCAGCATCCCATTCAACACTCGCGCCTAACGGTGCTGTTGCAACCCAGTGAGAGCGCTTTTCACTCAGTACACTCACGGATTTAAGATGCTTCATGAATTGTGGTAAATTATCAAATTTATGCCAAAAGTGGTAAAGTTCATTGGCAGGCTTGTTAATTGTTAACGTCTTTTCCACTTTAATAGACTGATTTATACCCATTACTTCTTGCACTTGGTTGATTGTACTTTGTTTCTTTGCTCCTTGATAAATGAGACCACCACCAGCTAAAGCCGTTAAAACTCCTCTCAGAGAGCGCTGCTTCAAACCCATCAACACCATTGCCCCACCGCCAACTAATGAAGCCCAACGTTCAGTATCACTAGCTTCAGCCTGACTTGGTTTTTGTTGATCCCCAGAGATAATTTCCACTTTTTTGACGTCCTTACATTCATAAGAATATTATTTTTCTAAGTTCGTAGTTGCGCTTTAGCGCTAAAGCGCAACTACGAACCTATAGCAATCTAAATACTTACTACATTGTGACAGCAGCACCTGTGCTTGGCTTTGCTGGCTCTGCACTATTACTTGTACGCGCTCGATAAACACTTACGAGTTGATGTTCGTACTTCAATAGATCTTTGTGAATGTGGGTAAAAATTGCCGTTGAGATTGGATCGGTAAATGCCGCGATGAGATTGCCAATATCACCTATACCCGTTTGCACATCACCCAAAGCCGAACGTATCTGAAAAATATCGTCGCTTCCGGTGAGAGCAGTTTTTACTTTCGCATACTGGCTGGCAACGTTTGCTGCTAGCGAGGGTTTCTCACCAAGTTGATTGAGACGTTCTTCTAAGAATTCAATATGACGGTGTTTGTTGGTAATCATCTCGAGAAAGAGCGATCGCACCTCTTGATCTGATTCCTTTTCAGCGTATTTGCCCAAAGCTTCTTGAGAATAACGCTCACCCGCAAGAGCAGTATTCAAACCTTTGACAATTTCACCCTTGGTTGAACCACCCCAAGCATCGGCTAATTTCCACCACTCAGCATTTGGATCTCTTTCATCTGGTAAAGCCGCATCTTTACCACCATAACCCAAACGACTCAAAATAGCTGTGGCGAAAATTGATAAATCTCCCGGTTGACGCGACGTAATCAAATTACCATCAACAACTAACGGCTCATCTACATAATTCGCACCCGCATTGATCATATCTTTACGAATGGCGATGAAACCTGTGGCTTGCTTACCTTTAAGTAAATCACCTTCAATCAAAACTTGTGGCCCATGACAAACTGCCGCCACAAGCTTTCCTTGTTGCACTGCCTCTTGTACAAAGCGAACTGTATTCGGGTTCCGCCGCATTTCGTCAGGAGCCATACCACCAGGAATAACTACAGCATCAAATTCAGCAGCGATCGCCTCAGTTGTCGTACCATCAGGTTGTACAGAAACCTTACCACGCTTACCTGTATATTTTTCATTTGTACGAGAACCAAGAACAACGACTTCAACTCCTGCTTGTTTTAAGGCGTTGTAAGGAACTTGAAATTCTGCATCCTCTACTCCATTCTCAATGAGGATAGCAACTTTTTTTTCCGAAATTTTGTTGTTACTTGCCATTCGATTTCCTTATCTATAATTTTATCTTTAATCAAGTCAACCATTCCTTACACAGTATTAATGATTACATTGCCGTTTTTCTTCACTCCTTAGAAAGAGTTTTAACTATTCCAATAATGTATCTATTGAAAGAACGCTTTATTT